>NZ_LIYC01000079.1:0-5548 GCF_001418765.1 Gordonia sp. HS-NH1 | reverse complement strand
AGAGACAGGGGCGTCGCTTGCGCTCCTCGGGGGCTGTCAGATCTTGCGGTGCCGCAGGTTGATCGGCAGACCGTCGGCGGGGGTCGGTCCGGTGCCGTAGGTCAGTTCCGGGCGGTAGTCGGCCGGGACGTCCCACTCGAAGCGCAGCAGCATCTGGTGCAGGATCGACTTCACTTCCATGCCACCGAAATACAGGCCGATGCACTTGTGTGCGCCGCCGCCGAAAGGCGCCCACGCGAACCGGTGGACCTTGTCTTCGCGACGTTCGGCCGAGAAACGTTCGGGGTCGAAGTGGGTGGGGTTGGGCCACCACTCCTTGCGCAGCATCGTCGCCCACGGGTGGATGGCGAGCAGGGTCCCCTTCGGGATGTAGTGGCCGCAGATCTCGGTGTCCTCGATCGCCATGCGGAAGAGCATGCCGACGGGGGCGTTGAGGCGCAGGGTCTCCTTGAACGCCAGCTCCATGCTGGGCAGCTCGTCGACGTCGTCGTAGTCGATCGTCGGCTTGTCGAGGGCGAGGGATTCTTGGCGCAGACGCTCCTGCCACTCAGGATGGCGGCCGAGGAAGTAGGTCAGCATCGACAGCGCGATGGTGCTGGTGTCGTGCGCCGCCATCATCACGAAGATCATGTGGTTGACGATGTCCTCGTCGGAGAACGTCTCACCCTCGTCGCTCTCGGCGTTGCAGAGGACGCTGAACAGGTCGTCGGCATCGTTGCCGCGACGCAGCGGGATCTCCGAGCGGAAGTACTCCTGCAGCGCCTCGCGGCCCCGGAGTCCCTGCGCCCAGGTCCAGTTGCCGACGTCCTTGCGGACCATCGCCTGGCCGCCGCGGACCGCAGCCTCGAAGGCATGCTCCAGGCGGTGGGCCTCGGACTCGCTGACGTGCGCACCCATGAACACCTCGGTCGCCAGCGACAGGGTGAGATCCTTGGTGCGCGAGTACATCCTGAACCCGTTGCCGACCTCCCAGTTGGCGAGGGTTTTCTCGATGTGCGGCGTCATGATGTCCAGGTAGCCGGTGAGCCGCGGCCGGCTGAACGCCTGCTGCATGATGCGGCGGTGCTGCATGTGCTCGTCGAAGTCCATCAGCATGACGCCCCGGCGGAAGAACGGCCCGATCATCGGTTCCCAGCCGAGCTCGCTGGAGAAGGCCTTCTTGCGGTTCATCCAGACCGCTTCGATCGCGTCCGGGCCGACAAGCGTGACCATGTTCATGCCCAGCGCACCCGACCACGAGACCTCGCCGTACTTCTCGAACCGGTCCATCGCCGACTTCAGCGGGTCGACCAGCGCCTCGAGCGTGTTGCCGAGCCACGGGATCCCCGGGTCACCCATGACCGGCTTGAGGTCGGACCCGGCGGGTGGCTCGGCCAGCGGGCGCTCCGAGCTCGGGTACATGCTGCTCGCCTTCGCCAGCACGCTTTGGATCTGCTTCTTCCGACTCGTCATGAACCTGCCACTCCCCGTTGATCCGATGTGCGTTACATCACTGTGCACCATTGGAACGGATTTAGCGCTTGTTTCAAGGGGATCGCGCAGACGAGGTGTTCGGGCAGGTTGTGCGAGCGTGTCGGCGCCTCTCCGGGCGGCGAGCACGCGTGGCGCGGACGATCCCAGGGCGATGAGGACCACCAGGCCCCAGAGCAGGTACGACGACCCGATGACGTGCTGCCACCAGGACCAGGACAGCTCGGCGTCGTACCGCTGCGGGATGCGCTGATGCGGCGCGACGGCGAAGATGACCAGTCCGGTGCCGAACAGCCACCACCAGATCGTCGACGCCGTTGGCCGCGTCGCGAGGTAGGTGAGCAGGATCAGCAGCGGGACCACCCACACCCAGCTGTGGTCCCAGGCGACCGGCGAGCAGAACAGCGCGGCGAAAGCGACCGCGATCAGGGCCGCCACGTCGTGCGGTGTCGTCGTTCGAGGGTCTGCCGGTGCCGCGGACACCAGACGCCACGCCACCCACGCGATGAGCAATCCGACGACCAGCGAGACGAGGAACCATGCGAGGTCGGATTCCGCACCCAGGCGTCCGAGTTCACCCTTGATCGACTGGTTGTTCGCGAAGTGTGGGCTCCCGATCCGGTCGGTGTCGAAGAGGGTCGACGTCCAGTAGGTCGTCGAGTCGTCCGGTGTCAGCAGATGGCCCAGTGCGGCGTAGCCGACCGCCGAGAGCGCAGCCACTCCCAGTGCACGCCAGTCCCGCCGGACGAAGAAGTACAGCAGGAAGACCGCGGGAGTCAGCTTGATCGAGATGGCGAGACCGACGAGGAGTCCGTTCCACCACCTGCCCCGGCCCAACAGGGCGTCGACGACGACGAGCGTCATCAGCACGATGTTGATCTGTCCGAAGTTGAGAGTGTCGCGGACCGGCTCGAGCCAGAGACCGACCGTCGCGGCCGCCGTTGCGAGCCACCACAGGTCGGAGGCCGATCGGTCGAGGAGGCGCGACAGCACGATCCGGCACACCACGAGCAGACAGCCGATGGACATCGCCGTGAACAGGGCCTGCCCGACTGCCAGCGGGACGAGGGTGAACACCGAGAACAGCGCGGCGGCCAGCGGCGGATAGGTGAAGGGCAGACTCGCGCCCTCGGCCAGCGGTGGCAGGACGCCGTACAGCTCGTCGCCGTCGAGCAGGACCTGACCACCCATGCGGTAGACGTCGAAGTCGATGCGATACGGGGCGGGCGGCTGATTCGGCAGGACGACGATCGCGACCACCGAACTGATGAGGAAGGCGGCGAGAGTCGCCCATCGTGCCCAGGGCGTCTCCAGGTAGCGATCCAGCGAACTCCGGGTGGTTCCAGCAGCAGTCACGAGCCCTCACTTCCGAGCGGGATCGTATCGCGGGGCGCGCCCTGCGCATCGGAGCGGAGTCTGGGACCGGCCGTCGTTCGGTAGGTGTCAGGCCGCGCCGGCGCTGCGTCGAGGAGCGCGTGCCGGAGTCCGGGACTCTGCCGGGTAACCGTCGAGCATGATGGTCGCGACCGCGCCGAGCGCACGGTCCCATGCCAGCGTCATGGCCGGAGTCCACGAGTCGCCGGCGATCTCGCTCATGGCGGCGATCATGCATTCCGCGACTGCCGTGTACATCGGCCGCGTGACGCCGAACCCGGCGTGCCGACGCCCCAGCGCGTGCAGCGTCGTCGTCAGCCACTCGGCGTCGTCGACATGCTTCACCACCGACACGACCACGTTCCGCAACATCTCGGCCTGGGTGCGACTGTCTCGGCCGAACATCGCACGGACCGTGGGATAGCGGTCGAACAGGATCTCGTAGAAGCGAACGGTGAGTCCCGAGTCGGGCAGGTCGACGAGGGCCAGGCTCTCTTCGAGCAGTTGCTTGTCCATGTGCGGACTTTGCTGCCCGGGCATTGCGGCTGGACTCGCGACGCGGAAGGCAGAGGTAACAGTGGTCTCACATCGAGGCCAGCCCAATGTGAGGTTCGGGATGCTTCGGTGCCGATGGTTCTCAGGTGTCCCAATCGATCGAGCCGGCCATGTCCAGAAGCCGGCGTCGGCGCGCCTCCCCCGTTGCGCCCACCCAGGCGATGAGTCCGTAGACGTGTGCACGAAAGTCCGGGTGGTCATCATGATTCTGCGACGACGCCCCGTGGCGGCGCGCGTTGTGAAGCAGGGCCCTCAGATTGTCGTAGTCGGATCTCGCGACCTGGGGTCGGTCGTTGACGACCAGGCCGGCAAGGCGTTGGCGCTGATGGCTGTACATGATCCGGACCTTGCCCGGGTGGACGGTGAAACGCTCGTCCTCGACGATCCGGAGCATCGTCCAGAGCGCACGGTCGGCGTTTATCGCGTCGCCGGAGATCGCGAGGTCGTCGCCGTACCGGGTGTACCGGAGACCGTTGCGGCGGGCATAGCCGTCCAGGCGCTGGTCGAGTGGTCGCATCACGAGGTTGGCCAGATGCGGCGAGGTCGGCGCACCCTGAGGCAGGTGCCGGTCCCGTAGTAGCACCGCATGTTCGCGATCGAGTCCGCGAAGTTCGTCCACAGGCGTCGCCGTGGTGCACAATTCGGCGAGCAGGCGCGCGATGTGTGGCTGATAGCCGACGTCCCGGAAGACCGCACGGACACGCTGGACGGTGATGGTCTCGAAGCAGTGCCGTAGGTCGACGCGCACGACCGCGGGCCGGTCCGTGTGCGGCCAGGCGAAAGCAGCCGGCGATGACCCGGGCACGAAACCGCGGGCCGCCGGGTGTGCCGGGATGCGTTCGACCAGCCGTCTGAGAAGACGCCGCTGCGTTTCTCGCATCCGCGGCTTCGGAGCTTCGATGACGCGAACACCGTCGCGTTTCTCACGGCGCCAGATGCGGTAGTGCCGCAGCGGAGGACGCGCGGTCCGCAACCACTGGCCCCGGTCGGCGAACCACTCGAGCTCCGGGACGGTGAAGTCGAGCCAGTGCGCGAACTGCTCCACATCGTAGAGATCAGGCAGGTCGTCGAGCACTGTGCCCGTCGACTCCGGCTCGTGGAGCAGGATGGGCTGACCGACCGCGGGGGCCGGGTGTGTCCATGGCAGGAGGGCCTCGATCATCACGGTCGCGGGGTGGCGCGGTTCGTGTGGTGAGAGGTCGAAGATCCGTGCGGCCACGTCCGTGGTGACGTCAGCGGGCAGAACCGCGCGCAACGCGGTGAGCACCTCCGGCCACGTCCAGGCGGAATAGGTCCGCGAAAACGCTGCAGCGACTTCGGCTGCCTCGTTCGCGTCCAGAAAAGGCTCGGTCACGGCATCGTCGTGTGTCGGCGTGAGGGGTCTCGGTGATGAACGACGGGTGTAGTGACCAGAACTGTGATGCAGCGGCGCCGGGTGGCACGTGGAGCGTGCGCGCCGGCGTCGGACGCAGGAACCAGCTGTGAATTGCACCCAGGGGTTACCCCTGAGACGGATCGCGACGATCCACTCTCACCTCGCCCGTCGTTCATCAACCGACATGCTGCCACGGCGGTGGGACAACTCGGTGGAACGACGGGACGTGCGCGGGTCACCTGCGGCGGCTGCCGCTGGTGCAGTTGGCGAGAGTGCCTCGTGGGCGGCCGTTCTGCGGCTCGTCAGTGGCCGCACTGCATCTGAGGAACCTCTGGGTTGGCGGATCTCGTGGATGCATTGGTGCTCGCGTCGCTCCTGCATCGACTGAACCGTGGTCGCTGAATGTCGTTCCCCGTCATCACGGCCACGGCGTGGCCCTTGAATTGATGACCTCGGTGCTCGGCGGTACCGGCGTCCCGGCCTACCTGTGGGTTGTACGCGACAACGCACGGGCCGTGGCGTTCTACCGCAAACACGGCTTCGAACTCGACGGTGGCACACGCTACGACCCCGACTGGGACCGCCACGAAGTACGCATGACCACCACATAGGGATAAGGGACGAGAAACAACTCACATCGAAAAGGTGCAAGAACGACGCCGAGCCACTCCTACGGCGTTCGCCGGGCGTGCTCCACATCCGCGGACGCAGAAGCGCAAGTTGCCGATTGAAAGCCGACTTGCGGCCCGAATCGCGATACGGCTGTGACGGGAG
>NZ_LIYC01000078.1:0-5773 GCF_001418765.1 Gordonia sp. HS-NH1 | reverse complement strand
GCGCGATGCGCGACTTGATGGTGAGGGGGACCCGTTTGGTGGTCCAGTCGCTATGCGGCTTGGGATTGGTGGGTCGTGGTCCACTGTAGAGCGAATTCAGCGGGGCTGAGTTCGCCGTGGGCGCTGTGGGGCCTGGCGGTGTTGTAGTCGGTCCTCCAATCCTCGGTGATCACTTGGGCTTCGAGCAGAGAATCGAAGCGCCACGAGTTGAGCAGTTCATCGCGTAGTCGACCGTTGAACGATTCGATCCAGCCGTTCTGCCATGGCGAACCGGGGTCGATGAACAAGGCTCCGGTGCCGGTGAATCGGCACCAGTCGCGTACGGCGTGGGCGACGAATTCGGGGCCGTTGTCGAACCGCACGTAGACCGGCGCCCCGCGGGTCAAAGCCAGCGTGTCAAGGACTGCGACCACTTGGTCGGCGTCGATTGACCTGCCGATCTCGATGGCCAGGCACTCTCGGGTGTACTCATCAATGATGTTGAGTAGCTTGATCGTACGACCATCAGCGAGGGTGTCGAATTGGAAGTCCATCGCCCAGATCACGTTCGGCCGGATAGGACACATCGCCCCTACGGTGACACCGACGCCGGTCAACCGCTTCTTTTTGCGGCGCTGGGGCACTCGAAGTCCTTCCTCACACCATAGTCGACGAATACGTTTGTCGTTGACCGCCCATCCGGATTTGCGTGCCATCTTCGCTGCTCGCCGCCACCCCCACCGGGGCCGGTCGGTGGAGAACCTGCGTAGCCAGGCCCTCAGCCTGGTGTCCTCGTCGTCCGCTGGTTGTGTCCTCAGGCGCATCGTCGAGCGGTGGATACCGACCACCGCACACGCCCGACGCTGAGACACCCCGAACCGTTCTTGCAGCACCGTCACGGCGCGGCGTTTACGGTTCGGGGTCAAAAGTTTCCCGACGACAGGTCCTTGAGCATGTCAATGTCGAGGGCCTGGTTGGCCACGAGCTTCTTGAGTCGGGCGTTCTCCGCCTCGAGTTCTTTGAGCCGCTTGGCGTCATCAGCTTTCATGCCGCCGTACTGGGCCAGCCAGCGATGCCACGTGGACTCCGCGACTTCGAGGTGCCGGCACACCTCGTCGAGTTCCTGACCAGCGGCGAGGAGCATATTGCCCTCGGCGAGCTTGCGGATGATCTGCTCCGGCGTGTGCCGGCGGCGCTTGTTCGATGTCATGACGTCGTTGATTCTTCCTGCTCGAACAATCGAGCAACAGAGTCCCACAACGACTGGACCACCCAGGAGGGCTCACCTCACAAGCTAAGCGCTCGGTTCACGGGGAGGGCGGTAAGGCGCTGCGAATGGGTTAGATACGTCTCGCCCTCAGGGTTGATGCAGCCTTGCTGTATCGGGTAACACCAGATGCAGGCGCGGTTACGGTATTCTAGTCGGCTTGAAGGAATCGAGTAATCAGGTCTGTGGCGGCGTCCGGGTCTCCGTGGTTCTGAAAGTGACTTAAGTCAACTTTCACGAACACGGCGTTCGCGGTGAAATACGCTTTCTTGCCTACTGTGCCGACCGCTTTGATGGAGAGTGCCCGAGCGGTGTTATCGACGACCGTGGCGACGAGGTGCACGGGTGTGTGCAGTGGCACTGGGTGTCGGTACTCGACGGTGAGTGTTCGAGTGACTGCAGGTGTGCGGGCGATCCACAGGGTGAATCCCATGATGTCGTCGCAGGCTGCTGAGATGGCACCGCCATGGGCTAGGCCGGGTGCTCCTGATTGGCGTTCGTCGAAGGTTAGATCAGCGTAGACGTGGTCGTCATGCCTGTATACCTCGAGCTGGAGTCCGCTGGGGTTGTCGCTGCCACATCCCATACATGATGGCGAGTGCGCTGGTAGCCGCTGATCGAAGCCCATTGGGTGGTCCTCTCTGCGGTCCTCGTTC
Organism: Gordonia sp. HS-NH1; assembly: GCF_001418765.1. Lineage (NCBI taxonomy): Bacteria > Bacillati > Actinomycetota > Actinomycetes > Mycobacteriales > Gordoniaceae > Gordonia > Gordonia sp. HS-NH1. The sequence goes on along the minus strand of NZ_LIYC01000078.1, from coordinate 3,871 downwards.
GGTGTTCGAGCACTCGCAGTTTCGTTCTGTTACCGACGGTATCGTTTGTGCTGTTGGTCTGGAGCGGGAAGTGGGCAAGGGTGGAGATCGCCGATATCGATGATGTGGACCCGAGGCGGGTTCGCTCGCGGGCGCGGTTGTTGGATGCTGCCGCGACCCTGCTCAGCAGCGGTGGGGTCGAAGCGGTCACCGTGGAGGCTGTAACCCGGCTATCTCGCGTAGCCCGCACCACGCTGTATCGACATTTTGAGAGCACCACGGACCTGGTGGCAGCAGCCTTCGAGCGGTTGTTGCCTCAGGTGGACAACCCTGAAACCTCGCAATCGATTCGCGATGACCTGGTCACATTGATGCAACGCCAGGCTGCTCTCATCGAACAGGCTCCGTTGCAGTTGACCACACTGGCTTGGTTGGCAATGGTTCCCAAGCAACCTGGCGAAGAACCAAACGCATTGGGGCCGTTGCGGATGCGCGTAGTCAACCAGTACCGAGAACCCTTTGATCGAGTGTTGACAAGTAGCGCGGCCGCCGCTGAACTCGACGATCCGGACTTGACCATGGCGATCACTCAGCTGGCAGGCCCTCTGGTCTTCGCCAAGCTCACCGGGATTCGCGCGATGGATGTCGCTGATCTCGAGCGCCTCGTCGATGACTTTCTTGCGGCGCACAGGCGGCGCCCGCCTACATAGCCTCACCGCCTTCCACTTTTACGCTACAACTTGTAGCGTAGCGCTACCGATGGTTCCACTGTGGGCCAGATGAGTTGGTGAGGTACTGCGTATGGTGGTCCATCGTCCCGATGACAAGCGCTTGGCAAGGCGGCCGTTGGTCGAGCGCAGCGAGTACAGCTCCACGTTGGGACGAATCGCGCGGTTCACTTTGACGCACAAGTCCCTGGTCATCGGGGTGTGGATAGCTGTCGGGGTGGTGTTGGCGGTGCTGTTTCCTCAGTTGGAGACGGTGGTGCGGCAGCAATCGGTAGATCCGATCCCTGCAGGGGTTCCGTCCTTTCAAGCTCTTGATCAAATGGGTGGCGCATTCGGGGAAAAGGGCGCTAAGACCACTGTCTTCGTGACCATGGAGAACCCGAATGGGCTTACAGAGGTCACGCGAGAGCGATACGACGCGTTGGTCCTACAGCTCCGTGAAAATTTTGACGATGTGCAATCGGTTCGTGACTTGCTGTCGGATCCGATCACTGCCCGCCAGGCGTTGAGTGAGGATGGCAAGGCCTGGTATCTGCCCGTCGGGGTCTCGGGGACCCTGGGCGGTCCGGCGGCGACTCATGCGGTGGAAACCGTCCGCGAAACCGCACGCCGGGTGTTTGAAGATACTGGTACCGCGGTTCATGTCACCGGACCCGCAGCCACCTTCAGTGATCAGATCGTGAGTGCCGAGAGCGACCTGGTCGTGATCACTTTGGCCACAGTCGCGCTGATCGCCCTGATCTTGCTGGTGGTGTACCGATCGCTGTTCACAGCACTGGTGCCGTTGCTGGTGATTGGTGTCAGCCTTGGGGTGGGCCGCGGCGTCTTGTCCGCACTAGGTGAGCTCGGAATGCCGGTGTCTCAGTTCACCGTCGCATTCATGACGGTCATTCTGCTCGGGGCCGGGGTGGACTACTCAGTCTTTTTCATCAGCCGCTATCACGAGCGGTTGCGCCAAGGCGCGCCTACCGCGGATGCTCTTGTGGACGCTACAGCGACGATCGGACGGGTCATCTTGGCCTCGGCGGCGACGGTGGCACTGGCATTCCTGGCTATGGCGTTCGGCGAACTGAGCGTCTTTTCCACCTTGGGTCCGGCCTGCGCGATCGCGATCCTCATCGGGTTCCTCGCCACTGTCACCTTGCTGCCGCCGGTGCTGCAGTGGGCAGCCCGCTTCGGTTGGGGCAACCCCCGACGAGACCTCACGCGCAAGTACTGGAATCGCGTGGCGGTGCTTGTCGTCCGCCGCCCAGTCCCCCTTCTCGCTATAACGATGGTGGGGCTGATCGTGCTGAGCACGATCGCGATGGGTATCCACATCACCTATGACGACCGCCAGGGCCAACCCGCGACGACCGACAGCAACCAGGGATATGCGCTGCTTGACCGCCATTTCCCCACAGATGTGACGGTTGCTGAGTTTCTTGTGGTGGATGCGCCGATCGACCTACGCACCGCCAGCGGACTTGCCGACCTCGAGCAGATGGCTTCGCGGGTATCCCAAATTCCCGGGGTGACTCGCGTCATCGGCGTCACCCGCCCCACCGGCGACAAACTCGAACAGGCCGAGCTGTCGTGGCAGAACGGTCAGATCGGGGACCAGGTGGCAGGCGCCGTCGCAGACGGCCAGCAACGAAAAGGCGACCTCGAGCAGTTGCGCTCCGGTGCCAACCAGCTCGCCGACGGGCTGGCCCAACTCGACACCCAGCTACGCCTCAACCTGACGCCACTCGCCGGTATCCTCACCCAAGCAAGCACCGCCGGTCAACAAATCCAGCAGTACCAACCACTCCTGCGCCAGCTCGCCGCGTCCGCGCCCGCACTCGACCGCGCCTCACAGAACGCCCCACAACTTGCCGCCCTGACCCGCCAAACATCCGCGGCGCTGACAACAGTGACCTCAATCCTACCCCTCCTCGACTCAGCGCCCTGGTGCGCCCAAGTCCCCCAGTGCGCAACCCTGCGCGCACAGATTCGCGACCTCAACGCCACACTAGGGAGTGGACTGCTCGACCAGATCACCACCCTGTCAACACAACTCGCACAACTAGACACACCCCTCACGACGGTCACCGACCAACTCACCGCAACCGTCAACTCCCTCAACTCCACCCTGAGCACCATCAACAACCAAGACCTGCCCGCTAAGATCACTCAACTCCAAACTGGCGTGAGTCAGCTCGCCGCAGGATCACGACAACTCGCCGACGGCGTGTCCGCGCTGATCGACAGCAACCTTCAGCAACTAGCCGGGATGGCCACCCTAGCCACGCAACTCCAAACCTCCGCCCGCGAAACCGCCGGAACAGACTCCGCGACCGGCTTCTACCTGCCACCTCAAGCCAACGCAGACCGCCGCTTTGTCGATGTCGCTCGCCAATTCGTCTCGCCCGACGGCCATACCGTGCGCTACGCAATACAAACCAGCTTCGACCCCTACAGCACCGAAGCCATACAACTGACCAACACCATCACCGATGTTGCAAACGCCGCCAGACCGAACACCACCCTGGAGGACTCCCACATCGCAATCGCCGGATTCCCCGCCATCAACGCCGACCTGCAACGCCTACTCGCCGACGACTTTCAACTCCTGGCACTGGCAACCCTCATCATCGTCGGCCTGATCCTAATCCTTCTCCTCCGAGCACTCATCGCACCGCTGTATCTCCTAGGAACCGTCGTCCTCAACTACACCGCGGCACTGGGCATCGGCGTCCTAATCTTCCAACACATCCTCAAAACCGAGATCGCCTGGCCTGTACCGCTATTGGCTTTCATAGTCCTCGTCGCCGTCGGCGCAGACTACAACATGCTGCTCATCTCTCGCCTACGCGAGGAATCCCAGAACAACATACGAATCGGCGTTCTACGAACCGTCACCAACACCGGATCGGTCATCACCTCGGCCGGCCTCATCTTCGCTGCCAGCATGTTCGGCCTCATGGCTGGCTCGATCTCCATCATGACCCAAGTTGGACTGATCATCGGTATCGGACTACTGCTCGACACCTTTATAGTGCGCACCATCGTCGTGCCGGCCATCGCGACACTACTAGGCAAAACCAGCTGGTGGCCGAACAACGAAACCGTTTAACGTACTCCTGGTTTAGTTCCCCAGTATCCGCGCGGGACTGTCGCTAGGGACTGCTGCACGGATAGGT
>NZ_LIYC01000077.1:0-6055 GCF_001418765.1 Gordonia sp. HS-NH1 | reverse complement strand
GCCACGAAGGGTCCTGGTGAGACGCGTCGGGAACCCATCGTGGCTCGCTTCGCTCGCACCTCAGAGACCAGAAGATTCGGCCACTCGCACTCGCAGCACGGCTCTTTCGTGATCCACGGCTGCCGCCAGGCCGCAGGTACTGAGGAGCGAGCTTGCGAGCGTCTCGAAGGGTTACGAAACCGTCGATCCACCTTGCCCTCTCCGGCGTTGCCGGTGCCGTAGATAGCAACGTCGCGGCGCAGATATGCCGGTCCGGCATCGAACACTGCTTCGCGCACACTGCGCAGCCAGTCGGCGAACTCGAGGCGCGCGATCCGCTCAGCAGACAACCGACCCCGCCGGAACTCGGTGCGCCGGTTTGTCGACCCGACTGTCAAGGGGGACAGCATTCTTCATACCGGTCTATGCGGAGGTCCACTCGAGTCCGAGGAGCGTCAGGGCGCGGGCCAGTTGTGGATCCGCGGCTGGTCTAAGGCTCGAAGTACGTCAAGCAATAACCAGCGGGTGTTGGCTTCGGGGCGAAGTAATCGATCTGTCCCTCTGCGCATCGGGGAAGTGCGGCCACTTTGGTCTCGACCTTGAAGTAGGTGTAACCGCCAGGGACCTGCGGAGGCACCCTCGAACAGTCGATCTCGCTCACCTTGGCGAGCGCGTTCGGCGCATCCGTTGGCGGCTCGGAGTAGCAAAACCCCTGCTCGTACACCGAGGCAAGACACAGTACTTCCTCGATGCGTGGGCGGCCGCCGGCGTACAGGCGTTCCTCGTACCAGAACACGACATACTCAGAGCCACACTCGTTTTGGGTCTGCATCCGAGCCGCGACTGCGTAATGAAACCCTTGATAACCGCAGTCGACCGTCTCGACCTCAAGTTCCCCGGCGAGTTCGCCCATGGTGAGACATTCACCGACACTCAGCTCGGTGGTGTCGGCGACGTTGTTCTCGAAGTCGCGGGGGTCCTCGAGGGCCACGCTCACCGCAATCATCAAGGCCAGCACCGTCGCGAACCCAAGGAACCCGGCGAGTAGCCATAGTCCCTTGCGGCTCTTCTTCGGTGGCCGACCACCGGGATGCGGGTACACACCTCCCGGATATGGTGCGGGCGGCGCCCCGTACGGGACTCCCTGCCCTGGAAAACCTGTGTTCGGCGGATGTTGCCCGGGCTGTGCGGGCGGGCCCTGGTACCCGTAGCCGGGATAGCCAGGACCAGGTGGCGGCATGGTCACGCGCGTAGCCTAACCCGGCCCAGGTCGTTTCTCGGCAGAGACTTCACAGCGGGAGAGAGGACGCGATCCGGTCGACGCGCTGACCGCTGACCTTCAGCTCGAAAGGTTCTCTGATGTCGAAGGATCGGCGGCCGGCGACGCTGTTCATCGATGAAATATGCAGCACTTCGGTTGACACAAGATACGTTATCGGCACTTGGAAGATGCAGGGGTACAGCCAATTTCAGTGACGGATTGACATGACGTAAATGCGGGACCTCGACGGGCTTCGCGAGTTGTCCCGATCCGAATGCCTGCTCGACACTCGACAGAACTATCCCGAGAGACATTCACTTGATGAGACAGTCAGACGTTAGACGAGACCCCAACTGATTCGGGGGTCTTGGCTTAGGACCGCAGGAACTTGTGAAGTGGTTTGGAGAAACTGAGCGAGATCTCTGTCGAGCATTCGGGCCAGACGCATACAGAAGGAGTATCCTGCGGTCGCAGTTCGCCGCACGGGTGTCGACGAGGCATCGTTGGTGCCAGGGATCGGATAGCCATTGACTAGCGACTCGTGATGAGCAATACGGTTCCTCAGGATGTGTACCTCGCGCATTTGTTCGTGGACCCAGGCTCTGTCGAGTCTTTGACGCTCCTCCCCAGCCTCCTTGTTTGCGCCCGGCAATGCGTCGAGGAGCACTTCGCGTGTCCACACCGCGTCGTGCTCCGCGCGATTGCAGGGGCCGTCGACGCCGGTCGCGCCTCCAACGTCGAGCATGGCCACCCACGTGCCAAACATGCAGCTTGCTATGAGTCGTCCTCGGATTTTGCCGTCAGTCGCTTGAGTCCCGCGAAACTTTGCGGGAAGTCGATCCCAGCCGTCTGTGATCTGTCGATAGCTTCGAGCGTCAAACAACGAAGAACTGAGTCGGAACCAATTGTCCCCGTACTTCTTGGCGAGGGCCGCATCCAAACTGTTGCGAAGCGCGACCTCGAGTACAGAGATGTCGTGGAAGTAGGCAGCGGACAGTTTCCGCCCCCAGACGTACAGATCAAGGGCCTTCTGTTCATCATCGAATGTCGCTCTGAGGTAGGTAGCGAGGCGCTGACTAGATACGTGCTTGGTCTGCAGGCCGGATGCGGAGGCCGCTGGCTGACTCATCGGACACAACTGATCGGCTAGAAGACGCACTCCCCCCCACATCAGGCCACCCGTACACCGGTTCCGCCGTGGGGGGGTCATTTTTTTGTGTGTCGCTGCGCGAACGGTAACCGTCCCTGGGTCACTGGCCTGGTACGCGCGCTTCGAGGCAGAACGACATCGACTGGCTCTGAGCCCGGGTTCGTGGGCAGAGCCCGTGAGAGCGGTCCACCGAGTTGACAGTTGCTGCGTGCACTTCTATTTCGGGGGACGCTGAACGGACACAAGGAAGACGCCGACGACGCCGACGATGGGATCGCGTCCTGCATCTTCGCGTCCAACGGCAATGTCGGTGGTAGCAACTACTGTGATTCAACAGAGAACCTACCCAGGAGAACGAACTATGAGCGTGACTGACGCCTTCAAGACTTTCCAGGACGTCGTGAACGCTGATATCACGCACGTCCGCGAGGCGCGAACTCGCCGCGACCTCTTCAAAGGCGCCTTCGGTGCCGAGGACGACGTGGAGGAAGTTATCCCGTCCGGGTCGCTTGCGCGAGGAACACACAAGGATCCGATCCATGACGTGGATGTAATCATCGTCTTCGATCAAGATGACCATCCTGGGTGGGGAACGCCGGGAAGCTCCGCCGCGGACGCTCTCGACTACACCCGCGAGCGTGTCAACACGCTGCTCGGGGCAACGAACGGCACATACGACCAGGTGGTCCGACTGGCCAGGTGGCGCAACCATGCCGTCAAGTGCTTCCTGGATGACCCCGACGATCCCGACGCGTTCACAGTCGACGCCATGCCAGCACTTCGCCGCGATGGGCAACTCCTCATTCCTGAAGCACTCTCAGAAGACTGGGTCACATGCGACCCCGAGTTTCTAATCGCCGAGGTCGCGGATCGACACGCACAGTGGAACAAGTTCGCCGGCACTGTTCGGATGCTCAAGTGGTGGGCTGCCGAGCAGGACACTAAGATCAAGTCTCTCGTCATGGAGGTCCTGGCGCTCGACTTCCTGCCGACGGACGTCAACCAGCCGGCTGCGATCAAACAGTTCTTCGTGAGCGCCTGCTACCACGTCGAGGGCGGGAACGACGTCACCGATCCTGCTGACCTCTGTGGACCGATTCAGCCCGACATCGACGACGACGCGTTCGCCGACGCTCTGCGGTCAGCTCGCGACAACGCCATCAAGGCGTTCCAGGCGCAGGCGAACAATGACACTCCGGCTGGGATCAAGCACTGGGGTGAGGTCTTTGGGGACGACTTCCCGAAGCCTCCTGCCTCCACTAGCAACCCGGCGCCCGCGGTCGTGCCCGCTGCACCCCGTCCGGTGAAGGACACTCCACAGGGATGAGTCGCGCAACGGATCCAGATCGCGGCGCAGGCGCCATGGCGCTCAACCCCGTTCTCTGGACTGAGCGCGAACCTGTGCGACTTGCGCGCGATCGGAATGAGGTCCAGGCGTTCGCGCCATTGCTCGAGTACCAGAGCCCCTCAGCCGACGGCTTGCCGCACGGTGGATGGATTGGCGTCCTCCCCCGCTGGCCTTTCGACCGGCCGCAGCCTGAATCTCTTAATGAGCTGCTCGGGGACAAAGAACTGCGAGTGCTCGTCATCTGCTCCGCAGCACACCCGATGGTTCCGCCGACTATTTACTCCGTCGATCCCAAGCCGTCGATCTGGGAACAGACACAGTCAGCATGGCACGTAGCCCCAGGAGGATCGCTCTGTCTGCTCCAGAGCGATGGCGGCTGGCAGCCCGAGGCCAGTCTCACCGAGCTCCTGGCCAAGGCATCGGGGTGGCGGATCGAATACGCCCTCATGAAGGCTGGAGTCATCAATGAAATGTCGGTCAGTGGGATCGTCTCTGACCCCTCGAACGACCACCTGATTGACCGAGCGATTCAGCGAACAGATCCAACGACGGACCCAACGGAGACGGGAGACGCAGATGTCTCCTCGTAACCCCTTCGCCGTCATGCCCAGAGACGCCGTCACCAAGATCGCAGACTCCGAGCTGTTGGGTGGCTCGCTGGTGCTCCGCCGCGTTCCCGCGGACGATATGTACGTCGTCCAGACCGTGGAAACCGGCAAAGACATCCGTCTTCCCGCGGAAGTCCCACGCGAGTACGCCGCACTTCGTTCAGGCGACCCCCATCATGCAGCTCAATGGATCAGGGTGGCGCCGAACGGCGCCCATCTTCACCATCTCTTTCTGTCCAGGCGGCCCGATAGCGCGATGGGGTTTAGGGATTTCAGGGAGCTGGTGCCGGGCGTTGCCGATCCCGGTACCAACCTTGGCGTGGTCGTTACTCACGACCCCGATCTTCAGCCGGAGCTACTGGAGGCCGGTGCTTCGGAGTTTGCGGGCTGGGCTGTCCGACGCGAAGGTGTGGAACCGCTCGCGATCGCGATCGAGCCAGAAGTTGTTGGCCTGGCACAGTTGGCTGGCAAGTGGCCGATCGAGCAGCTCGCCACCAACAGCGTCATGGTCGTGGGTTGCGGCAGCATCGGAAGCGCCGCAGCAGAGTCGCTCGCAGGCTACGGAGTCGGGCGTGTGGAACTTGTCGACCCGGATCGATTCCTCTGGCACAACATGCTCCGCCACACTCTCGGCGCCGAAAGTGTCGGTCGATTCAAGGTGGCGGCCATGAAAGACCGCCTTGACCAGCACTGGCCGCGGCAGAATGTGGTCGCCCACCAACGCGACGTGGTTGCCGAGGCCCACTACATCCGGCCCATCATCGACCGCGTCGATCTGGTGCTCTGTGCCGCAGACGGTATCGCTCCCAGGCGTGTCGTCAGCCACCTCTCCCGGCGCGCACGGAAGGCGGCGATCTTGGCGTGCGTGCTCGACAATGGCTCGATCGGAGAAGTCATCAGGCTGCGACCCACAGCCCGATTCGGATGTCTCCTCTGTTTACGGCAGCAGCTTGCAGATCAGGGAGCGCTGGACGCTGAGGCCGATCAGGAGTTGGATTACGGCACCGGGCGCGCCCATCAGCCCATGACGGCTGTCCCGCCCGATCTCCGATACGTCGGCACGTTCGCCGCGAAAGTAGCCGTCGCAACACTGCTGGAATCGCTGCACGGTGACCACACCCAACAGGTTCCCGGCGAACACGCCATCATCGGTCTCCGACCAGCAGGTGACCTCGCAGCCCCTTTCGACCTCAGCCAAACCGGCGACGTTCGGTGGTCGTCCATCCCCAGACCTCGCGCATCGTGCCCCACCTGCACGCCAGGATGACAGTGCGGATAGAGGTGCCTGCGGTGACGATCACTGACGACGCACTCAGCGCAATCGCGCGCGAGGCGTTGCGGTCCGTCGATGGACTCGAAACTGGCGGCATTTTGCTCGGGCACGACGCGACTGATCGGATCGATATCCGACACGCCGGTGGACCTGGACCCAACGCCACCCGCGGCGAACGCGCCTTCATGCGAGACCTCAACCATGCCCGGCGTCTCGCGGACTGCGTCTGGTTGGAGGACCGCAGCCAGTGGATAGGCGAATGGCACACCCACCCGACCGGAGTTCTCTCCCCGAGCGAGGTTGATCTCAACTCCTACATGCGCCATCTGCACGACCCCGAACTGGGGTTCAACAAGTTCGTCGCGATCATCGCTGGATTCGATTCATCGGCACGTGTGGTCGTTGCAACTTGGCTCGTGTCAACGGCCAGTTTGAT
>NZ_LIYC01000076.1:0-7740 GCF_001418765.1 Gordonia sp. HS-NH1 | reverse complement strand
ACCCTATGGGGCACTACTTTCCGTCGGCGCGGTAGTTGTACTCGGCTCGTGCGACGGTACGCTCCGGTGCCCCACCGCCTGCACCGCTCGGACCGAGGTTCAGCGTCGCCGGATTCGCAGAGACTGTCGCAACCGACCGTCCCACCAGCCGTCCGACTGGGTCCCACGACGAGTCGATCGCCGTGCCCTCGAACCTTCGACGCTGCTCGCGGCCCGTGGCTGAGGTGGTGATGTCGCAGGTACGGCCAGCGGTCGAGATGAAGTCGAGCACTCCGCGCGGGTCGTACCCGTAGCGGGTGTGAACCGCCGTCGGCGATGTCACCGACGCCAGCCGACCCGCACCCGTCCACCCCGACGCGATCATCCAATCGGTGGATCCGTCGTTCACGCCGGTCAGTTGCGGCAATCCCGCTGCCGTGTAGGTAGAGTGCCACTGCCCGAAAACACCGACGACACTCTCGGGCCGTCCTGCGGAGTCGTAGCTGTACCCAGTGACCTCGCCATCGAACTCAGGGTTGGGCGGGTCGGCGCACCGTTCAGCGACTACACGACCAGCCGCGTCGTATTCGAACGCCACGGTCTGCCCGGCGGCGTTCGTCCGCGTGGCGAGTCGTCCGCCCGCGTCGTAGGCGTACGTGGTTGTCGCGCCGTTGAAGTCGGTCTCGGACTGCAACGACCCGTCCGCGTTGTAGGAATAGCTCCACACCAGACCGTCAGGGTTGGTGACCGCGACGAGTCTGCGTGCGGTGTCGTAGGTGAACGCGGTTCGCGATCCGTCGGCGTCGACCCGGGCGATCGGTAGGTCGTAGTGGCCGTACTCCCAACGAGTGGTCGCGCCAACGGGATCGACGTAGGCGACGCAGTTACCTTCGCCGTCGTACTCCCAACGCGACTGTCCACCATCGGGAGCGACGAGACTAGTCCTGTTCCCGATCGCGTCGTACCCGACGACCGTGATGGCACCCTCGGCGTCGACGACCTCGACCGGCCGCCCGAACGCGTCGTACGCGATCCGTGTTGTGTTGCCGAGCATGTCCGTGATCTCAGTCGGCAATCCGGCCAAGTTGTTGCGGTACCGAACCATCAGACCGTCGGGATCCGTGTGTGAGGTCAGTGCACCGTGTTCGTCGTAGGTGTATGACGTGACCCCGCCGGCATTGTCGGTCACTGTCAGCGGACTTCCGTTGTCGGTGTAGGTGATACGCGTGGTGATCGGACCTGGTTCGACGACCCTGTCCGGGCGCCCCGGACCTGCGTAAATCACCTCCGTCACTGCGCCGTCGGGGCCGACGATCCGCTCGACATCGCCGAAGGCGTTGTAGTGCAGCCGCGTCGGAGGTCCATCCGGACTGGTGAGCACCATCGGTTGCCGACTGTCGTTGTAGTCGGTCCGGGTTATCCGGCCCAGCGGATCGATCTCCTGCCGCACTCGATTGTCTGCGTCGATGCCGTACAACGTCGTTGCGCCGACGGCATCGGTGTAGGTCGTCATCGACCCCGGACCTGCCGTTCGGAGCTGGTAGTCGAACCGCCCCGACCACACTCCGTTCATGCCGGACTGGATGGTCACGCGGCCGAGGTCGTCGTACCGGTTCCAATACTCCATCCCGATCGAGTCGCGCCACCAGGTCATTCGCCCGGCGTCGTCGTAGCCGAAACGTGTTGTCGCGCCGACGGCGTTGGTCGACGCTGCGAAATGGCCGCGATGGTAGGCGAAGGTGCACAGCTGCTGGTCGACGGGGGCGCCGTCCACCCCGGCGACCAGGCGGTACCCGAGGATCCGTGCGCCGTCGCACTGGACGTCGATGCGATACCCGGCGGAATGTTCGACGGCCGAGGGCCTTCCGTGCTCGTCGAAGACGAAGCGGATCCGGTTGCGATGCCGGTCGGTCAGGGCTGAGACCGCGATGCTCCCCGCCCGCACATCGACGCCGTCCAGTTCCGGGATCGGAATGAAGAACCAGCTGACGAGCGTCCGGATGTGGGTCAGTTGATACCCGTCCGTGGCCGTCGCACGCAGCTCCCAGTCTGTGTCGTTGACACTTCGTGACACCGAGTTAGCGTGTGGCCTGGGGAAATTCGTCATGGTGCCGTCGGCGTCGACGATGGTCACCAGATCGTCAGCGACGATTGCACGGGCGTCGAAGGCGGACGGCGTCGTCGGTCCGAGCCACCGTCCCCACCGGTAACGCGAACGATGTCGATGGGTCAGACGGAGCGGAAGAACTCCGGGGAGGTCGACGTCGGTCAGCGGGAGGAAGTACTCGCCCGTCGCGACATTGACCGGTTCGCCGTTGCTGCGGCACTGCTCGGGCGACTCGTTGCCCTCGCTGGTGTCGGCGCGTTCGGTCGAGCCTGAGTCGGTGCGATCTGGATGCCCAGGGTCGTGTGGTTGGCCGGTGTCGTTGTCCGGGGTGGAGTTGGTGCCGTCGGGGTTGTCGCTACCGGGCCGGTCCGACGGATCGGGGTCGCGCGGGGACGACGGCGCGTCCGGGCCCGCCGGCCGTGGGTTGGCCGCAGCGGGGCGTTCCGGTGTGAACGGGCGGTCCGGAATCACGGCCGGCGGGATCGGCCGATCGTCGGGGCCGCTGCGAGGCGAGGGAGTGGTTTCCGGCGCGTTCCGGACGGTTGGTTCGGGGACATGATGGGTGTTCGTCGGCACCGGACGTCCGCGGTCGATGTCGCGCGGTGTGGTGGATTCCGGTGTGGTGCGCGCAGGAGGCGTGCGGTCCGGGGTGTGGTCGGAAGTGCGCGGAGGGGCCGCTGGAGCATCTGCCCGGCTCGGAGCGCCGGGACTGGTTGGCGTCGCGCTTGGCTTCGGTTGCGCGGCATCCGGTGTGGCATGCGGCGTCGACACCGGATGATGCCCGCCGACCGGCGCGATGGGGCCGGTTGCGGGTGTGTCTGCCTGGTCAGGCGTACGCGTTGGGGCGTCGACGGTGTCGGGTCGGGTTGTCGGCGCATCCGGGTGCGTCGAAGTCGGTGACGGACGTGGACCAGGCGCGTCTGTGTCTGGTCGCGCATGAGGTGTCGCCGGCGTGGCTTCGTCGGCTTTTGGCGGGTGGCCGCCGGCCGGCTCGTCATGCCGTATCGGGGTCCGGTCGACGACGGGCTCGTCGGGTTTGGCCGGCGACGGTTCGTGGTGCGTCGGGCTCGGTGCGGCGTCGCGGTCGACCGTGTTGGTGCCGGGAGTGGATTGGCCGGGTGAATGGTCGCCACCGGGCGCGGCCGCGGGCGTGGTGGTGTCGCCGCGGTTGGGTCCGGGCGGGTCGTCGTCGCCCAGGATTCTTGGTCCGGATGGATTGTCCGCGGGTCCCGGCGTCTGCGATCCCGGCCCGTCCGCAACAGGCGACGGCGCGGGCTCGGGTTTCGGCGCGGGGGCGGCAGTGTCGGGATTGGGGGCATGTGGGCCGAAGCCGTCGACAGGTCCGCCGGCGACGGGCTGGTCCGGGGACGCAGCGTCACGGCGTGGTGCAGGCGATTCAGGTGATCCCCCGCTGGGCGGAGTGTCGACGGCTCCTGCCGGTGGCGCAGACGAATCGGGCGTGGGAGCCGGATTCGGCGAGCTGGCCGGTGACGGGGGCTCGGCGGCCGGAGCCTCCGGGGCGGGACCGTCGGCCCTGGGAACTGGAGGCGCGTCGTGATCGACGGGGATGTCGGGACCGTGCCGCCCCGGCAGCTCGGCACTGGGACTGGCACCAGGCGTGTTCGGCGACGACCCGTGTGGCGCGGGCGTCGGGTGCGGCGACGCTGGCGGGGCGTCTGGGCGATGTGAAGTCGGGCTGATATGTGGAGTCGGCGGCGTCGTCGGGAGGTTGCGGCCTGACTTCGCGAGCCCGGTTATCAGGCTGCCGCCCTTGGGTCCCGGCGCGATCATCATGACCGTATTGCCGATGACGTTGCCCAGCGCCTGGGACGGATCCGTCGACCATCCGGACCCGGCGAAGTTTCGAACGAACTCGTCGGGGTGGGCGACCTGGTGCACGATCCCGGTGACCATGGTCGCCGAGTTGCGCATGTACTGGTGGGGGTTCGCGATGTTGTAAGGGTTCTGCGGGCTCAGCATGTTGAGCCCCTTGACGACCTCGGTGACCGACCCGATAAGGCCCGCTTCGAAGTGGTTGAAGCCGGTTAGCCCGGCAGTCCCGACGTCGCTGGCAGTCATGCGTGCCTGGTCGAACGCAGACGGCATGGGTGGTGCCATGTTCGCGGCGCCGCTGAGTTCGGCCTTGACCCCCGGGGCCGACGAGTTGCGATGGTCGCGTCCGACTTTCAGAACTCGCTCCGCCTCGGCTTTGTATCCGGGCCATGGGTCGGGCCCCGGATGTGTCGGCGGGGTGTCGCGACGATCGTTCTTGTAGTCGTCGAGCTCGTCGTTGTAGATGTTCGCCTTGGTGACCCACTCGTCCCGTTTGCGCTCTCCCTCTTCCCAGATGCGGACGGCCTCTGCGGCCTTCTGCTGCGCGAAAGTGACGACGCCGGCCCAACCAGAGAGCGCTGCAGCCGCTTTGGAGGCGGCGTCGCCGGCTGCGAACCACTGCGGGACCTGGCGTCCAGTGGCATCGCGGAATTCCACTGCGCCGGTGCCGGACCAGTCACCGACCGAGATCCCTCGTAAACCTTCACCCGCCGCGACGAAGTTGCCGGCAAAGCCCGTGAACTTCTCGGCGAGAGCGGTGATCCCGGGAGGGTCGCCGAGGATGAGTTCCTTGGGGTCTTTGGTTTCGTCGAGATTCTTCTCGTCGGGCATGGCGCCCAGCGAGTTCGCGACGTCGTCGCCGAAGTCCTCGACGCCGGTGGCGATGCTGTCGAGGCCGACGGCGCGCAAACCGCCGCCGAGTATCTCGGTAGCACCGTCGACCAGTCCCCCGAGCACTTCCTTGCCGCCCTCGAGGGCGTCGAAGAGGCCCACCTACTTGGCCGGTTTGTCAGCCGGCTCGGACTCGGCGCTGCTCGGCGGATCCGCGATGAATCCGTCACGCTCGAAGCCGTCGATCGTGTCGGTGACAAGTGTCGACGGGTCGACCTGGTGGCGGGCGATGGTCTCGAGGTCCTCGATCAGTGTTCCTCTGAGTTCCTGGCCCAACTGCCGATGCGCTGCCATCTCCTCGGGCGTCAGGGCCCACTGCGGGTCGGTGATGGCGTTCTTGTTGTGCTCCCACAGCTCGCCCCACGACTTGTCTTTGACGACCTCCGCCGTGAGGCTCGGGTCACCGATCAGGTCCATCGTGAAATTCTTGAGCTGGTCGCCCGCCCATTTCTCTTCACGCTCGTAGTGACTCGCTCCGAGTCCGAGGCCCTTCGAGATCTCTGCCGCGCCGGTGACGAGCGCCCGTACGCCCCATTCCCAGCGAGCGCAGTACTCCTCGAGTCCGCTCTTGGGGTCGGCGTGTCCGATGGTGCGGCCGTCTAGGTCGAGGTCGCCGTATCCGCGACCGAGCGCAGCGCTGTAGTCCGACCCGACGCCGGTGTCGGCGAGCCCGTCGATGACGCCGTTGATACCGGCGCTGGCCTTGTCGAGGGCTGAGGGCTCGACATGCAAATTGTCGGTCATCGGACTACTTCACCCTCGTCGTCGTAGTAGCAGTGCGGCGTCAGCTCGCGGCTCGGCGGAAACGTCATCGTCGACGGTGTCGCGGGGTCGACGACGAGCCCGGTGGGTTCGGGCGCCTGGTCGAGGACGCGGTCAATGAGCGCGTGACCGGGAACGTCGAGGTAGCGGACCTCGGCTAGGTCGCGGTCGGTGAACTCAGCGAACTCGCGCAGACGTTCAGGCGTTGTGAACGCCAGCATCCAGGGGATACCGGCTTCAACCAGCGTGAACAGGCGGCCGTTGAGATCGAGTGGAACGGCTAGGGTGGCATCGC
Source organism: Gordonia sp. HS-NH1 (assembly GCF_001418765.1). Lineage (NCBI taxonomy): Bacteria > Bacillati > Actinomycetota > Actinomycetes > Mycobacteriales > Gordoniaceae > Gordonia > Gordonia sp. HS-NH1. The sequence goes on along the minus strand of NZ_LIYC01000076.1, from coordinate 1,873 downwards.
GGAGGGCATCGTAGAGCCGAGGTGGATCACCGAAACCGGACAAATACGCCCGAACCTCATCGACATATGTCGTCATCACCGGACTCCCCCGCAGTCATCACCGTGCCGGTTGATGCTAGATGATGGAACTTCGATTCTCGCGGTGGTGTCCACAGGTCAGTTGACAGACGGCAGGCCACGCCAGTCTCCGCGCCAGTTCTTGTGCCTGACGGTCGTGTTTCGGCAGTGACCCCGGAGCTTCTCGGCTGGACATTCCGTTGCCGTACACGCCGGACCTGCCCGAAGTCTGGGTGAGTCCCTCCACAACTCGACAGCCCCCATCACAATTGGTGCTCGTCGTACTAGTCTGTTCGACGAGCCGGGCCCAGCACGGGTCTGCTACCGGGAGGGGGCCCCTTGAGCACGCCATTCGCCGACGACTCGTTGCTACCCAAGGCTGTCCCAGAAATGCCGGTGGGCCCGCACGGGCGAGGTATGGTTCTGCGATCTGAGCGTGCTGACTGGGAGCGTCGGGCTGCTGTGGCAGAGCAGGTGACTAGCGACCTGACCTCTGCGCTAGAGGCGCTCAACGGCATTGTTCGTTCAAACTATTTCGGCGATTGTCGCGAAGGTGAGAGCGTCTTCGCGGGGTTGACCCGGGCGACGGCTCAGCTGTCGAGCGAACTTACCCGCGGAGTGCACAGGACCTCGGCTCTCGGCGAACGATGCCGTGCGGCCGCGGCAACAATCGAGGAAGTCGATGTGGAGGGTGCGGCCGAGATTGCGACTTAGAAAGGGTGCGGTTGTTGTTGCGACCGCTGCACTGGCCGGTCTCGTGTTAATCGCGTGCACGGTACCTGGATCACCCGTTCCAGTCCCTTCGTCCGCCAATTCGTCGTCCAGCGTCCATTCACTACCTCGACAAACCGACGATGACGGACGGATACTGCCGTTCGAGACGAAGTTTCAAAACCGCTGGAGCATAAACAACGATGGCACTCGGTACGAACCCTGCACTCAGGTTCCCGTGTCTGTTGTCCGCGAGTTCGGTCTAGAGGAGTCCACGGTTTCGGACGTCGCTGCGTCGGACTTTCAGACCGCACGCGGATGCAGGTGGAGGTTCCAGGATGACCGCCTTTCTTCCCTCGCCCAGTCAGTAGGTAACTTGACCCGGCCATCGGAGGGTCTCGGTGGCTATAAGGCGATGTACGCGTCGAGTACGGCATGGTTTGCGGATACGGAAGTTGCTGGCCGACCCGTCCTAGTTGGGTCGTATATGGACGCAGAGTGCGGTGCCGTAGTTCGTTCGGGCAACGCCGTCGTCATCACATCGGTTCTTCGGTTGCAATCGGACCCACCGCCGACTCGCGAAACTTGCGCCGTGGCTGTCGAATTCCTGCGTGCGACAATCAACCAGATTCCGGTTTGAAACCTCCCAGCAGCCCAATCCGGGCAGCGACTGGAGCGCTCTGGCTGGAATCACACAGGGTTGGCGGGCGATCCGACTCGGATCGTCGCAGGACGGTCAAGCGTTAGCTGTTTGCGGCGCAGGCAGTGCACTTCGAACCTGCACCTCCGATGCGACTCTTCAGCATCCGTTCTCAGAAGGGGTTTCGCACTGTGCAGAGGAAACTGTCGCTGCGAGCAAATCGCCCTACCGTCGCCGCATGAGCACTGACGCGAACGGTAGGCAAAGACTGTCAAGATCACGCTCCGCGTCCACACCGTCCACGGTGTGGCTAGCCACCGGACTGATGATCACCGGAGCGAGCATCCAGCTCATCGGCATGTTCCACGCGCTCTCGTTGGTCGACGCAGCTAGGGAAGAAGCGTGTCTGCGGCAGTCCGTTCGCCTCGGTGACGGATCGACTTATTGTCCATGGCCATGAGAAAG
>NZ_LIYC01000075.1:0-8020 GCF_001418765.1 Gordonia sp. HS-NH1 | reverse complement strand
CACTCTATGGGGCGCTACCCGTTGGCCCACCAACAAAGGAAATCCCCCATGCACCATCGTACGAAGCCTCGCAAGTGGATCAGTCGCGAATTGGACACCCTTGATCCACATCGTGATTACGAGAGAATATGGGACCTGAGCAGCTCTTATTACGTGTCCGACTTCTTGATGGACTATGTGTACGCCATCACATTCCCTCGCTTTCTGGTGACCACACGCGGTGCACGAGCAGTTTTGCGCGAGGGACACGGCAAGATTCATGAGCGTCCCAACAAACGAATGGACGATACGTCGCGTCACATGCTCACCTGGTGGGCGAACGGCCCGAGCCACCCCAGCACGAGGCGTTCGGTGGAGTCGCTCAACAATCTGCACCACCACTACGCAAAGCAGTATCCGGGCCACTTCTCGTTCAACGAGGACTACATCTACACCCTGTGCTACGAGGGAGCGATGATGCACAGACTCAAAATCAGTCTGGGCATGAAAGGGTTTGACGAGAAGCTGCAGACCGCGACGTGGGAGTTCTGGTCACGCATGGCGAAATTGTTTGTCAACGGTGACGATGGTTCACCACTGTGCGACTTCCCCAACGATTTCGCGGGAATGAACGAGTACATGGACCGTTATGAAGCGGCTCAATGGCCCACGAACCCTTGGGGTGACCAGGTCGCCGACGTGGTCCTGCGCCCATTCGCTGAACGCCACTTCCCTAGAGCGCTGCACCCGGTAGCAAAGGTCATGGTGACGTCGCTATATCCCGACTGGGTTCTTCGCACTCATGGTATTGCGCGCCCGCATCCGCTAGTGCGGTGGATCGTTCGACGAGGATTTCGGCTCGGCCTCACCTTTGCTGAAAAGGTCGCGCCAGATCCGGAGGAGTCGCTCCATGAGATCCATCAGCGCCGCAAGGCCGAGCTCGGCGTTGCACGACCACAAACAAAAAGAGAAGCGGCCCAAGTGAGCCGCTGTCCCATACATCCGACGCCAACCGCTCAACATGCGACGTCCGCCACCCCAGCATCCCACGCTGACCTTTGAGCCTGTCGAAACATAAGGAGAAACATGACTATCGACCACTCATCATTGTTCATTGGGAGCCAGTGGACAACCCCGTCCAGCTCCGAGCGTATTACCGTGCGGTCAGCCACAACAGAGCAGATCATCGGCTCTGTCCCCGAAGCAGCGCCCGCTGATGTCGATGCCGCCGTCGCGACCGCGCGCCGGGCGTTTGACGACCCGCGTGGCTGGTCGAATTGGGATCCGAGCCGGCGAGCCGAAATCCTCGACCGATTCGCCGACGAGTACACGAGCCGCTCCGAGGAGATTTTCACCGCCGTCTCGCAGCAAAACGGGATGCCCATCTCGATTGCTCGCCAGCTCGAAGCCTTCCCACCAGTACTGATGAGGTACTACGCAGACCTCATCAGAAAACAGCCAGCCGAAGAGGTCCGTGATGGCGTCTTCGTCACTACGGCCACAGTGCAGCGCCGTCCCGTCGGGGTGGTAGCGGCAATCGTGCCCTGGAACGTGCCCCAGACGCTGACGGCGACCAAACTCGCGCCAGCCCTGGCTGCGGGATGCACGATAGTCATCAAGCCCTCCCCCGAGACCGTTCTCGACGCGTTCCTCCTCGCAGAGGCTGCGCAAGCCGCCGGCGTCCCTGACGGAGTTCTCAGCATCGTCCCCGGCGGACGTGATCTCGGTGCGTACCTTGTGTCGCACAAAGACGTTGACAAAGTCGCATTCACCGGCAGTACGGGCGGCGGGCGTGCCGTCGCCCAGGCGTGTGCGACGCTACTTCGGCCGGTCTCACTCGAACTCGGCGGAAAGTCAGCCGCAATCGTGCTCGACGACGCCGACCTTGATCTCCAGAAGGTCGGCCAATCCATGTTCGCTGCGACATTGGCAAACAACGGCCAAGTCTGTTTCTTGGGCACGCGAGTCCTGGCACCCCGGACGCGCTACGACGAAGTCGTCGACACGTTCGCGAACATCATCACATCCGCCCCGGTGGGAGACAGTCTAGACGCCGACACCCTAATCGGGCCCATGGCCAGCGCCACCCAACGCGAACGCGTGTCGGGCTACATCGAACGCGGCATCCACGATGGTGCCCGAGTCGTCGTGGGCGGCAGCGGCACACCTGAGGGCATTGATCGTGGATGGTTCGTCAAGCCCACACTATTCGCCGACCTCGACAACAACGCCGTCGTCGCCCGCGAAGAAATCTTCGGGCCAGTCTTAAGCGTGATCGCCTACGACAACGACGACGACGCGATTCGAATTGCCAACGACTCGGACTACGGACTCGGTGGCACCGTGTGGTCCAGCGATCCCAGTCGCGCCATGGCCGTTGCCGGCGCGGTAGAATCCGGCACAGTAGGAATCAACGGTTATATCCCCGACCCGGCCGCACCATTTGGCGGCGTCAAAGCCAGTGGCATTGGTCGGGAATTTGGGCCAGAAGGACTCGCCGCCTATCAACAGCTGAAATCTATTTACCAGTTCGGCTGATTACCACCCTGAGTGAAGGGGCTGCGTCGCACACAAGTTGGCGGCGCAGCCCTCAGGGTCAGGCCCCGTACGGTCAATGGGCGAGGCAAAAGCCTCGGTACACGGGCCAGTGAGGTTGCCGATGGTGTGGCTGGAGAACTGGCGAGAAACAAACTCTCCAGTCGCCGTGGAACTCGTCTGACCCGTCGTAACACCCCACTTCGAAAACGCTCCAACGCGTGCCAAGAATAACAAGGTAGCCAGATGCCTGGTGTGCCCCCGATCGTTTGATGTGATTGTGAACCCAAGCGTGCTTACTGGAGGAATTTATGAGCGCACCGACCACCGACAACCTCGGCCACGTCGAATCTGTTCTGTCCAACGCCGTGATCGATGATCACGATGCCGGGATCTTCCGTGCCAACCGCCGGATCTTCACCGATGAGGACGTCTTCGAACTGGAGATGAAGCACATATTCGAGGGCAACTGGATCTACCTTGCCCACGAGAGTCAGCTGCCCAACCCAGGCGACTACTTCACGACCTACATCGGTCGGCAACCCGTGGTCATCACCCGCGCCAAGGACGGCGAGATCCATTGCCTCATCAATGCCTGCGCACACCGCGGCGCGATGCTGTGCCGGCGCAAGACCGACAACCGAATGACTCTGACCTGCCCGTTCCACGGATGGACGTTTCGTAACGACGGAACCCTGCTCAAGGTGAAGGACCCCGACGGCGCCGGTTACCCCGACACCTTTGACGTGGACGGTTCACACAACCTGACCAAGGTCGCCCGTTTCGACAGCTACCGCGGCTTTCTCTTCGGCAGCCTCAATCCCGATGTGCTGACGCTCGACGAGCACCTCGGCGACACCACCAAGGTCATCGACATGCTCGTCGACCAGTCCCCCGAAGGACTGGAGGTGCTGCGCGGATCGTCCACGTACACCTTCGACGGCAACTGGAAAGTGCAGGCGGAGAACGGCGCCGACGGATATCACGTCAGTGCGGTGCACTGGAACTACGCTGCGACGACTTCTCGGCGCAGCACCGGCGAATCCAAGAACGACACCAAGGCACTCGACGCCGGTAGCTGGGGCAAGTCGGGCGGCGGCTATTGGTCGTACCCGAATGGGCACCTGTGTCTGTGGACCTGGGCCGGCAATCCTCAGGACCGACCGTTGTGGGACTCGATGGACGAACTCAAGAAAGTGCACGGAGACGCCAAGGGCGAGTTCATGGTCAAGGGTTCCAGAAACCTTTGCCTGTACCCGAACGTGTACCTGATGGACCAATTCTCGACGCAGATCCGGCATTTCCGGCCCATTGCACCGGACAAGACCGAGGTCACGATCTACTGCATCGCTCCCAAGGGCGAAAGCGATGCGGCCCGGTCGCATCGGATCCGGCAGTACGAGGACTTTTTCAACGCCTCCGGGATGGCCACCCCCGACGACCTCGAGGAGTTCCGCTCCTGCCAGCTCACCTTCCGCGCCCAGGCCTCGCCCTGGAACGACATGAGTCGCGGCGCCGAGCACTGGAAGAACGGACCGGACCCGGTTGCGGAGTCTCTGGGGATGGAGGGCGTGATCTCGTCCGGTCTGAAGAACGAGGACGAGGGTCTGTACCCGGTGCAACACGGCTACTGGTTGTCGGCCATGCAAACCGCCCTCGACAACGAACGCCTTGCGGAATCGGGCGGTGTCGCGGCCCGCAACCCCGCCGCCACGAAGGAGGCATAATCATGACCACCACCGAAACCTCCACCACACTGATCACTCAGAATGCGATCGAACAGTTCCTGTACCGCGAGGCCCGGTATCTCGACGATCGTGAGTTCGAGAAGTGGCTTGAGTGCTACGCCGACGACGTTGTCTACTGGATGCCCTCCTGGGACGACGCTGACCTGCTGGTGGAGAATCCGCAGCGCGACATCTCCCTGATCTACTACGGCAACAAGGGTGGTCTGGAAGATCGTGTCTTCCGGATCCGAACGGAGCGTTCCTCGGCGACATCGCTTCCCGAGCCGCGCACCAGTCACAACATCAGCAACGTCGAGGTGATCGAACGTCGCGGCGATCTGGTCGACGTCCGATTCAATTGGCACACCATGTATTTCCGTTACAAGACGGTCGATCCCTACTACGGGACGTCTTTCTACACGATCGATTTCTCCGGGGAGCAGCCCCTCATCCGGCGCAAGACGATCGTGCTGAAGAACGACTACATCCACCACGTGGTGGACATCTACCACTTCTGAAGGGCTCTTCGATGACAACCACCCAGGAGGCACCCGCCGACACGGGCGGTCACCAGGTCGCCCTCTCGTTCGAAGACGGCGTCACCCGTTTCATCAACTGCCGCACCGATCAAACGGTCGCCGACGCGGCCTACCGGCAGCGGATCAACATCCCGCTCGACTGCCGCGACGGCGCGTGCGGCACGTGCAAGGCGCTCTGTGAATCCGGTGATTTCGACGGCGGCACGTACCTGTCCGATGCGCTGTCCGACGACGAGGCCGCAGCCGGATACAGCCTGCCCTGCAGTATGAAGCCGCGCTCCGATCTGGTGTTACAGATCGCCGCCACCTCAGCGATCGCGAAAACCGAGGCCGCGACATTCTCGGGAACACTGACGGAACTGGAACGAATCTCGCCCACGACCGTCCGGTTCGGCATCGAGATTGCCAACCGGTCCGATCTGGTGTTCCTGCCGGGGCAGTACGTGAACATCTCAATACCGGGCACCGACGTCAAACGCTCGTACTCGTTCAGCAACGGCCCGCACGAAGAACGTCTGACTTTCCTGGTGAAGCTCAACGCTGGCGGCGCCATGTCGGATTACCTCACCGAGCGGGCGGCAGTCGGTGACGCCCTGACATTCACCGGACCGCACGGCTCGTTCTTCCTCCGCGAGGCCGACCGCCCAGTCCTGATGCTGGCCGGCGGAACCGGCCTGGCCCCCATCCTGTCGATGCTGCGCACGCTGCGCCGGGACGGCAGCAACCGCAAAGTACACCTCATCTACGGCGTCAGTACCGACGACGACCTGGTCGAGACGGCAGAACTCCTCGACCTAGCGGACGCGCTCGACTCCTTCACGTGGGATCACTGCGTCTCCGATCCGGCGTCCACAGCGGACAACAAGGGCTACGTGATGAGCCTGATGACACCAGATCACCTGCACGGCGGCGACGTCGCTATGTATCTCTGTGGCCCGCCGCCGATGGTCGAGGCGGTCCGCGCGCACGTCAAAGACGCTGGCATCGACCCAACGGGGTTCTACTACGAGAAGTTCGCCCTCGCTGTGCCGCTCGGGTCGCCCGACGCCGACTCCGCGACGCCGGCCGGTTCCGAACCAGAAGTAATCGAGCAGCTACTCATCTCGCCCGACGCACGGGCCGTCGCCGGCCAGCAGATACTGCCGGGCGCGACGATCAAGGCCTGGTCCGGCCAATCGATCATTACCGACCACGGAGACGTGGTTCGGCGTATCGCCGGCCAACTGGTTGCACCCCCGATCCAAGATGGTGTTGCCGTCAGCACGATCTCCATAGCCGCAGATACGGACCCGATCTACCACGCCGACGCCGATATCCGCGCTATCGCCGGGCAGCCGGTGTTTCTTGGCGACCAGACACCCCCGCCGGCGGCTTCAATCGCCCCGAATGCCACGTCTACCCCACTGACACCGGCTACCGACCCCGCACCAGTGACTGTCGGTGCAGGGGGATATGAGATCGGTGAAGATCATCCTGCGCTCCACGAATCCGACGCCATCTTCGAAGCACGCAGAGCCCTCGAGCTCGGCGCCCTCGAGGTCACCATGGGCCGACTGAACAGCAGGCAACTAGCCGGATACCGGCTGCTCGCCGAATCGACATTGCCACACGTGCAAGGCGACCACTTCGTGGACGCCGCCGAGTACACCGAGACCAACGCCGCGTTCCACGACTACCTGTTCACCCTGACCGGCAATCAGCACCTCCTGCAGGCGTACACAGCGCTGGGCGTCAAGGGCCGGATGAGTGAAGTCCTACGCAACGCGACATGGTGCCACCCACTGTGCGCTCAAGACCACATGGACATCGTCACGGCGTTCGAAGCCGACAATCGCGACGACGCGCGAGCACTGATCGTCGCCCACGCCGAACGATCCAAACAGACAATGCGGCGGGCTATGGCCGACAACGTGGTGGCTCAGACCCCGCAATACGTGACTCCCGGCAGATTCGCCGGCAAAGTCGTCGTCGTCACCGGCGCAGCACAAGGCATTGGGGAGCGGGTCGCCCGCCGTATCAGCGCCGAAGGCGGCAAAATTGTCGTCGCCGACCGGTCAGAAATCGTCAAAGAACTGGCCGATGAACTATCCATATCGGGTCCAGCTGCATTCGCTGTCACTGCGGATCTCGAACACTGGGAAGGTGCCGATACCCTTGTTCAGCAAGCGCTATCGACCTTCGGTCAAGTCGACGTGCTGATCAACAACGTCGGCGGCGCCATCAACTTCAAACCCTTCACCGAGTTCACCGACACCGAAATCCGAGCCGAGATCGACCGGTCGCTGTTCACCACGCTGTACGCCTGCCGGGCAGTACTTCCACCGATGGTGGCGCGGGGCGACGGCGTGATCGTTAACGTGTCCTCCGCCGCCACACGTGGCATCCACCGAATCCCGTATTCGGCGGCCAAGGGCGGCATCAACGCCATCACCGCTTCCCTGGCCATGGAATACGCTGACGCCGGAATCCGAGTGGTCGCCACAGCCCCGGGCGGGACACAGGCACCTCCGCGCCGCATCTCCCGCGGGACACCCGAACCGAGAGACCGCACCGAGCAAGCCTGGTTCCAGGCGCACATCGACCAGACGATCTCATCGTCGCTGCTGCACCGCTACGGCACCCTCGACGAGCAGGCAGCCCCAATCTGCTTCCTCGCCTCACCGGAGGCGTCATACCTGACCGGGACGGTCCTGCCGGTCGCCGGCGGGGACCTCGGCTGACCCGCTCAGCGCACACCCAACACCTCTCGGCCCCGTCCTCGAACACAGCCACCAACGCCGCCTCGTGGAAGTGTGTGTTGCTCTCGTGCATTCAACCCATGCAGATAGGGTAGACCCGTCATGTCAGGATAACCAGACATCTGTGTTACTCGACGTCAGGGTTACCTGACATAAGGTACATCCTACGTTATGTCAGGTAGTCCTGACGGGGATGTCGACTCATGTCTGGTTATCTTGACGGCATGGGTCTACCCTATCCGCATGGGGTGGATGCACGAGAGCGACACGCACCTCCACGAGGCTGCATTGGTGGCGGTATTTGAGGACGGGACCGAGAGTCACGGGTCGACCATGGTCGACGGCGTCGACTACGAGATCGTAGAGCGGGGCCACCACTCGGGCGATGATCGTCTGCGACCGTCGGCCGAGATCGTCGGTTGGCTGTTGCGATGCGATTGCGCCCCGCGAGACAGTTCCGATGTGTCGACCTGGACTGATTCCGTCCAGTGGACGCGGGTGC
>NZ_LIYC01000074.1:0-8074 GCF_001418765.1 Gordonia sp. HS-NH1 | reverse complement strand
CCGGAATTTTGCAACAGCCCGCTCCGCCGTCTGTGGTCCGCTGGAGGGCGGTTTTCGACCGGGGTCGCCGACCCTCACGCGCTGGCGGTGACCCGTGCGGCGGCGTGCCGCCCGGCACGGCGTCCGAAGTAGGAGCCCTCGCCCAATTGCGTTCCGCTGCAGTATCCCTTGCAGTCCTGTGCGATGTTGGTGGCGCTGGCACCGGCCGCGTACAGGCCGGTGATCACGGCCCCCGATTCGTCGAGCACCTCGCCGTCGATCGAGGTCGCCATGCCGCCCATCGTGAATCCCGCATACATGGCCTTGCCGAGTGACAGGTCGTAGGCCGCCCACGGCCCGGTGCCCTGCGGCTCGAGGAACTCGGCGGCCTTGTGGAAGTCGGGGTCCTCTTTCTTCGCGGCGTTCTCGTTGTAGCGGGCCATGGTCGCCTGCAACCTGCCTTCGGGGATGCCGAGGTCCCGCTCCATCTCCTCGATGGTCTCCCAGCCGTCGATCAGCGGGACGAGGTAGTTCTGCTTCTCGTTCATGTGCGACTCGTTGACGATGAGGTAGGCGACCGAATCCGGCTGCTCGAGAACGAATCCCGATGTCCTCGCGTGGTAGGAGTCCTCGGTGACGAACCGGTCACCGAACTTGTTCACGATGACACCCATGACCATGCTCGCGGGCGGGTAGATGGGGGCGGTGATGAATGCCTTGTCCATGTATTTCAGTGCGGCGCCGACGGATCGGCCCATGCGCAGGCCGAGACCGTCGTCGTAGGTGTTGCCGAGCACGAACGGTTTCTCGGCGAGATGCGGGGTGTGTTCGGCGACCATGTCGGGGTTCATGACGAAGCCGCCGGCGGCGATGATCACCGAGTCGGCGCGGATGACGCCCTCCGCATCGGGGGTCTTCCACGTCACGCCGACAACCGCTCCGTTTTCGTCGACGACCAGTTGCCGGGCGCCGGTCTCATACCGGACCTCCGCACCCAGCTCGTCGAGCCGGGAGACGAGCAGGTCGATCACCAGCTTCGCGCCGCCGGTCTCGCCGGGCACCGGCACCTTGTGTCCGCGGGGTGCGGGAACGGCCTGGTCCTTGAACGGCCAGACCTTCTCGTTGCCGGTGAACATCAGTCCTTCGGTGCCGGGCTGGATGACGGCCTTCTCGGGGTAGAAGCTGCGCTCGAAGGTGAAGCCCAGGCCTTCGAGCCAGTTGAAGTGGTCGACACTGTCGGCGCAGTAGGCATGGATCTTGTCTGCCTCGGGATCCAGCGACACCGCGGTGAGGTACTTCTCCATCTCCTCGACTGAGTCGTCCTGGCCGGTGGCCTTCTGAACGGCGGTGCCACCGCCGAGGTAGAAGAACCCGCCGGACAGCGACGTGGTGCCGCCGGGTGCCGCGGCGCGTTCGAGCAGCAGTACGCGCGCGCCGTTGGCGGCGGCCTCGGCTGCCGCACATCCGCCGGCGATGCCGAATCCGATCACGACGACGTCGACCTCGTCGGAGAACTCGCTCACCGAATCGAGTGCGACGGTCTCCGGGATCTCGGTGCTGGTAGCCATGCGGATCAGATTAGCCGACAAACTAGAACCTGTTCTAGTCTCTGGTAACGATTGGTGCTGCGGTGTGCCCGGATGGTCACCGCCCGGTCTCGGAACCGATCGCACACGGCGTATTCACAGGTTCCTCCGCTATCAAGAAATATGCCCTCGATCACGACGCGTCATGCAACCTCGCCGGCTCCCGCGCTGGCGGGTGTGGTCGCCGTCGGTGCGGCGCTGGCCGCGGGCGAACTGGCCGCCGTTCCCGTGTCGCCGGACGCGTCCCCCTACTTTGCCGTGGGATCCACGGTCGTCGACCAATCGCCCGAGGCGGTCCGCAAGTGGGCGATCGAGACGTTCGGGGTCGCCGACAAGCTGGCGCTCTTCATCGGCATGGGCATCCTCATCGCAGTGCTCGCGGCGGCGTGCGGATACCTCGAACGGCGACGACCCCCGCTCGGCTCCCTGGTGATCGCGGCCTTCGGGCTGGTCGGGGTGCTCGCCGCGATGAACCGGCCGGATGCGACCTGGACCCACGCGCTGCCGTCGATCGTCGCCGGCGTGGTCGGGGTGGTCGTGCTGAGGGTCCTGATCGCCCAATTGGGTTCCGACGAGCCACCGGCCGCCGAGACTGATACCGACTCCGCGGATGACACGCCGAAACCGGCTGCGCGGTCGGCATTCACGCGCCGCTTCGTGCTCACCGCGGGTGGCGTGGCGGCTGCCGCGGTCGTGGTCGGTGTCGTGGCCCGACGGGTACTCGCCGACACGGCGGGCGTCGTCGCCGACCGCGCCCGGGTTCTGTTGCCGCGCGCGGCCCAGAAGGCGCCGCCCATCCCGGCAGGTGCGCAGCTCGAGGTCTCGGGCGCAACACCTTTCATGACCGACAACGCCGATTTCTATCGAATCGACACGGCGCTGCAGGTCCCCACGCTGACCACCGGTGAGTGGCGACTGCGGATTCACGGAGACGTGGACCGCGAGGTGACACTGTCCTGGGATGACCTGCTCGCCATGCCGATGACCGAGCGGATCGTGACCCTCGCCTGCGTGTCGAACGAGGTCGGCGGCGATCTCGTCGGCAACGCCAAGTGGCTGGGGGTGCCGATGCGCGAGGTCCTCGACCTCGCGGGTGTGCGGCCCGGCGCCGACATGCTGCTGTCCACCAGCGTCGACGGTTGGACTTGCGGCACACCGATTTCGGCGGTCACCGACGGACGTGACGCCCTTCTCGCCGTGGGGATGAACGACTCGCCGCTTCCGCTCGAGCACGGATATCCGGTCCGGCAGGTGGTGCCTGGGCTGTACGGATATGTCTCGGCGACGAAGTGGGTCGTCGACTGGGAGATCACTCGCTTCTCCGAGGCCAACGCCTACTGGACCACCCGGGGGTGGTCGGCGCTCGGACCGATCAAGATGGCCTCGCGGTTCGACCGTCCGGCCGACGGAACCGAGCACCCGGCAGGCGAGGTAGTCGTCGCCGGCACCGCATGGGCCCAGCACACCGGTGTCGAGCGCGTCGAGGTGCGCGTCGACCAGGGGCCATGGCAGCCCGCCGAGCTGACCACGGAATACAGCATCGACACCTGGCGGCAATGGAAGTTCGTCTGGCAGGCGACGAAGGGCAACCACACCCTTGAATGCCGGGCGATCGATCAGCAGGGGAAACCGCAGATCGAGCGCTACCAGGCGCCGGCGCCCGACGGTGCAAGCGGGCTGGACGACCGCACGTACACCATCGTCTGACGGGCGACATGCACGACCGGTGACCGATCTCGGCCCGGGAGATCGCGAGCGTGTCACGCGGGCGGAGCGAAGAATTCGAGGGCGATGTTGTCGGGATCGCGGAACGACAGACCGGAACCGTAGTGCGCGTGACGGATCTCGCTATGTGGGATACCCGCGGCGTCGAGACGACTCTGCCAGGTTTTCGCGCTGTGGACGGGCCCCGTTGTGTCTGCCGGTCATGCGGTGCTTGTAGTACTTCAATGATGCGCCGCGAGCGGGCCGGAGACTACGGAACACCGAGGTTGGTGCAACTGGGCATCGGCATCAGGACGACATCTGTCCAGACATGTGTCCAGAAATGAGCGAAACCGCAGCGTCAAGGGTTGAGTGAGGTATCTGACTCACCTGAGTTCCCGCTGAGAACGCATGTTATGTTCAACGCACATTTATGTGAGCCGGGTGACAGTCATCCCTAGTCCCACCCGTGCACTCGTGACCTGCGTCAGGTCGTCCGTTTCGCCGACACACATGGCGGACCTGCACGATCTGGGAGCAGGTCACCTCGTTGACAAGACGCGCCGAGCACAGGCGCCAACCAGCGGCGCCGCGGTGAGCGGCGCCGGATCAGACAGGTGAGACAGATGACAGTGGGTGTCGTGCGCGAGACGGCCGAGGGGGAGCGCCGGGTGGCGCTGGTCCCGAAGGTCGTTGCCGCGCTGGTGGGCAAGGGTGTGCCCGTCGTGGTGGAGTCGGGGGCCGGTCTCGGCGCTCTGATCCCCGACGAGGCGTACACCGAAGCCGGAGCGACGATCGGCGATCCGTACGGCGCCGATGTGGTTCTGCGGGTGTCGCCGCCGTCGGATTCCGAGATCGCGAAACTGCGCAGTGGGCAGAAGCTGATCGGTTTCCTCGCGCCGCGTAACGCCGACAATCAGATCGGCACGCTACGCGCGGCCGGTGTGGAGGCGTATGCGGTGGAGGCCATCCCGCGTATCTCCCGGGCGCAGGTGATGGATGCGCTGAGCTCGCAGGCCAACGTCGCGGGCTACAAGTCGGTCGTGGTGGCGGCGGATGTGTCGACGCGGTTCTTCCCGATGCTGACAACCGCCGCCGGAACGGTGAAGCCGGCGACGGTGCTGGTACTCGGCGTCGGCGTGGCGGGTCTGCAGGCATTGGCGACGGCCAAGCGCCTGGGTGCGCGGACCACCGGGTACGACGTGCGTCCCGAGGTCGCCGAGCAGGTCCGTTCGGTCGGCGCCCAGTGGCTCGACCTGGGAATCGACGCGGCCGGTGAGGGCGGGTACGCCCGTGAGCTCACCGAGGACGAGCGCGCACAGCAGCAGCAAGCGCTCGAAGACGCCATCAAGGGGTTCGACGTGGTGATCACCACCGCGCTGGTGCCGGGTCGTCCGGCCCCGCGCCTGGTGACCGCGGCCGCGGTCGAGGGCATGAAGCCGGGCAGCGTGGTCGTCGACCTCGCGGGCGAGACCGGCGGCAACTGCGAGCTGACCGAACCGGGGCAGACCGTCGTGAAGCACGACGTGACGATCGCGGCACCGCTGAACCTGCCGGCGACCATGCCCGAGCACGCCAGTGAGCTGTACTCGAAGAACCTGCTGGCGTTGATCGAGCTGATGCTCGACGACAACGGCTCCATCACACCGGATTTCGACGACGAGGTCGTTGCGGCCGCGTGTGTCACACGCGAGGCACAGGAGGTGTCTGCCTGATGTATGCCGGACTTCTCGCGAATCTCGCGATCCTGGTGCTCGCCGGGTTCGTCGGCTTCGCCGTCATCTCCAAGGTCCCCAACACCCTGCACACACCGCTCATGTCGGGCACCAACGCCATTCACGGCATCGTCGTGCTCGGCGCGCTGGTCGTCCTGGGCAAGTTGCCCGCCGACGCCGGGTGGGGTGTGCGCATCATCGCCTTCGTCGCGCTGGTTTTCGGCACGCTCAACGTGATCGGTGGCTTCGCGGTCACCGACCGGATGCTGGGCATGTTCAAGGGTAAGAAGGAGGCGGCCAAGTGAACGGCTCGCAATTGGTGCTCGCGGCAGGCGCGCACACCCCGAGCGAAGGCATCGCCTATCTGGTGACCGCGCTCTACATCGTGTCGTTCTCCCTGTTCATCTACGGTCTGATGGGCCTGACCGGGCCCAAGACCGCGGTGCGCGGCAACTGGATCGCCGCGGTGGGTATGGGCCTGGCCGTCGCCGCGACGCTGCTCTACGTCTGGAATGAGGGTGCGGTCGGTTCCGACGGACACTCGACCGAGGGCGTGCCGACGATCAACTGGGTGCTGATCGCGGTGGGTCTGATCCTCGGTGTCGCACTGGGTATCCCGCCGGCACTGAAGACCAAGATGACGGCGATGCCGCAGCTGGTCGCACTGTTCAACGGCGTCGGCGGTGGCACCGTCGCGCTCATCGCGTGGGCAGAGTTCATCGAGACCTCCGGGTTTTCGACGTTCCACAACATTGAACCCGCCTCGCCGCTGGTGATCGGTTCGCTGATCGCGGCGATCATCGGCTCGATCTCGTTCTGGGGATCGTTGGTGGCCTTCGCCAAGCTGCAGGAGATCATGCCCAAGGGGCTGGAGAAGACGTTCGTCTCCAACGCCAAGCTGTTCCAGGCCGCCAACATCGTGCTGCTCATCGTCGCACTCGGTGTGGCGATCTACCTCGGAGTCGACGCCTCGAACGGTGGGGGCGCGAGCATCTGGTGGATGGTGGGTCTACTGGTAGCCGCGGGCGTGATGGGACTGTTCGTGGTGTTCCCCATCGGCGGCGCGGACATGCCGGTGGTGATCTCGTTGCTGAACGCGATGACGGGTCTGTCGGCTGCGGCCGCGGGTATCGCTCTGGACAACACGGCGTTGATCGTGGCCGGCATGATCGTCGGCGCCTCGGGTTCGATCCTGACCAACCTCATGGCCAAGGCCATGAACCGGTCGATCCCGGCCATCGTGTTCGGCTCCTTCGGTGGCGGCGATGCCGCTGCCGCAGGCGGCCCCGGCGCCGAGGGCGGCACCGTCAAGGCGACCTCGGCCGCCGACGCCGCGATCCAGATGGCCTACGCCAACCAGGTCATCGTCGTTCCCGGTTACGGTCTCGCCGTGGCGCAGGCCCAGCACGCGGTCAAGGAGATGGCAAAGCTGCTCGAGGCCAAGGGTGTCGAGGTCAAGTACGCGATCCACCCGGTCGCCGGCCGCATGCCCGGTCACATGAACGTGCTGCTCGCCGAAGCCGACGTCGAGTACGACTCGATGAAAGAGATGGACGACATCAACGGTGAGTTCAGCCGGACCGACGTCGCCATCGTCATCGGCGCCAACGACGTCACCAACCCCGCGGCGCGCAACGATCCGAGTTCGCCGATCCACGGCATGCCGATCCTCAACGTCGACGAGGCGCGGTCCACCATCGTGCTGAAGCGGTCGATGAGTTCCGGTTACGCCGGCATCGAGAACCCGCTGTTCTTCGCCGACGGAACCAGCATGCTCTTCGGCGACGCCAAGAAGAGCGTCGACAGCGTCATCGAGGAACTCAAGGCGCTCTAGCGTTTTCGCGTACCTCTCGGGACCCCGGCTACCGTTCTGGTTGCCGGGGTCTCGCAGTTCATTGCTCCCTTCAGGTGTGAGCGAGGCGAGCCACCCCTGCTCTCTTCGGGTGTGAGCGAGGCGGGCCACCCCTGCTCTCTTCGGGTGTGAGCGAGGCGGGCCACCCATGCTCCCTGAGGTGCGAGGAGCGATAGCGACGAGCCACGAAGGGTTTGGCGAGTGGGCCTGCCAGACCCTTCGTGACGCGCCCTCGCAAGCTCCGGACGCTCCTCAGGGAGCATGGGGGTCGCATCTTTCGGATCAGGGAGCAGGGCGGGCCAGTGGGTTCTGCGGGTTCTTTCGGATCAAGGACCAGTGGTCGCGGTGTCCAGTCGTGATCGAGCAGGAATCGAGAAGCGACCCCCGCGCGTCGGGCCGTAGTGTCGACGCCAATCGCCCGATCGGCCACGGAGGAAGAAGAGATGTCCCTGTCACCACGATCCCTGTCGCTCTGGTATCAGCGAAAGATGAACGAGCGCACCGTCACCCGCATCCGGAACAAGTCCGGATCGATGTGGGGTATGGAGATGCTCATCCTGCGCACGACCGGTCGGCGGTCCGGCCTGGTGCGCGAGACGCCGCTGAGCTGGTTCGCCGACGGCGACCACTGGCTGGTCGTCGCATCGGGTGGTGGCGACAGGAACCCGGACTGGTTCGCCAATCTGACAGCGAATCCCGGAGGCGTGTCAGTCGAGCGCCACGGGGAGGTGCCGGTGGCCGTGCGGCCGGTCGTACTCGACGCGGATGAGCGCGCGACGGCGTGGAATCGGGTGGTCGAGGCGCAACCGAGATACGCCAAGTACCAGAAGAAGTCATCGCGAGAGTATCCGCTCGTCAAGCTGGTTGCCTCTCAGTAGTGATCTCCGGGCCGGGATCGAGGCCGCCCGGAGCATCGAGAATATGACGAGGGTGAATAGCGATGATCCACAGTTCGTGTTCCGCGGAACACTCGTGACCTCGGGTTTGTGGCCCGGAGAATTGTCGGTGGTGCCCGATATCTTGTTCTCGTACCTTTCGTTCGGTTCAGGGGGTTGCGGTGGGGGTCAGTGCTTTTCGTTCGGTCGGGGACGTTGCGTCGATGTTCGACGGTGCGGATCCCGGGTCGTTGTCTGATGAGGTTCTCGAGGCGAGGGTGCTCGGGTATGCCGCGCAGATCACGGCGCTGACAGCGGGTTTCCTTGACCTGGTGGGGGAACTGGACGAGCGGGAGTCGTGGC
>NZ_LIYC01000073.1:0-8731 GCF_001418765.1 Gordonia sp. HS-NH1 | reverse complement strand
CGCCGCCGGCAACAACTTCGAACTCGCCATCGCCGTCGCGATCGCGACCTATGGTGCGACCTCCGGCCAGGCTCTCGCCGGGGTCATCGGGCCACTGATCGAGGTCCCGGTTCTCGTCGCCCTCGTCTATGTGTCCCTGGCGTTGCGGAAACGCTTCACAACTCCCACTGCTTCTAGCCTAGATGTGTCGAAGGAGCCTGCTCGCGATGTCTGAGAATGCGTTGGACGAACACCTACGTCGCGGTGAACACCGCGAGCAGCCCGAACTGTTGATGCCTCATACCGTGTTGGCCCGTACCGCCGCCGACTTGGCCGCCAAGTACGAAGGGGTGGTGTCTCGCCAGACGGTAGAACGCTGTGTCTTCGAGTCCTACACCGTGTTACGGCGTACCTCCCGGGTGCATACGCATCTGACGACCTTGGCGGGCCGGTTCGCGGCTGATCGGTTACGCGCCCTCGCCCAGGCTGAGGGCGCGGTGCCCAAGGATGTGCCCGAGGTTCTCTTCATCTGCGTGCAGAACGCCGGCCGCTCGCAGATGGCCGCAGGATTGTTGACCCATCACGCCGCTGGGCGGGTACACGTGCGCTCAGCCGGGTCAACACCCGCGCACTCGATCAACCCGACCGTCGTCGAAGCAATGAGCGAGATCGGCGTCGACTTGGGTACGCAGTACCCCAAACCGCTAACCGACGATGTGGTCGCCGCCGCCGACGTGGTCGTAGCGATGGGTTGCGGCGACGCGTGTCCGATCTATCCCGGTAAGCGGTATCTCGACTGGACGGTCTCCGATCCTGAAGGCCGTCCACTAGGCGAGGTTCGCGCCATCCGCGATGACCTTGATGCCCGGGTTCGCGAGCTCCTTGCCGAGCTCACGGCCGACCGTGTGTGACTTTCCGAGCTTTCCTCCACAGCTGAAAGGGCCTGTGTTTCATGTCTTCCTCTCGACCTAGCGTGCTGTTCGTGTGCGTCCACAATGCTGGCCGCTCACAGATGGCCGCGGGGTTCCTCACCGCTCTGAGCCAGGGCAGTGTCGAGGTCCGCTCCGCCGGATCTGCTCCCGCCGACTCAATCAATCCCGCCGCTGTCGCGGCGATGGCCGAAGTCGGTATCGACATCTCCGCGCAGTCACCGAAGATCCTCACCCCCGACACGGTCGAATCCTCCGACGTGGTGATCACCATGGGCTGTGGCGATGCATGTCCAGTATTCCCCGGCGTCAGGTACCGCGACTGGGCCCTCGACGACCCAGCCGGCCAAGGCATTGACGCGGTCCGCCCGATCCGCGATCAGATCCGCGGACTCGTCGAGGACCTCCTCGACGAACTCGTACCCGCCGACCAGCAGGTCGGCCGGTGAGCACGACACCGCAGGTGCTGTTCGTGTGCGTGTCCAATCGCGGCAAATCGGTGATGGCCGAACATCTCACACCGACAGTCACCGCCCGGATCACCCCATCCTCGGCCGGCACCAGCGCGAAAATCGGCGGCCAGGTCAACGACCTGTCCGCCCAGGCGCTCGCCGAAGTCGGCGCCACCGTGGACGGACATCAGCCGCGCCAACTCACCGACGAACTGATGCAAACTGCAGATCTCGTCGTGGTGGTCGGCACCGCCGACGTCACCCCACCCGACGGCGTCGCCCTCGAAGTGTGGAACACCGACGAACCCTCCGAACGGGTCATCGACGGCATCGAACGGATGCGACTAATCCGCGACGACATCACCAACCGGATCCGCGCCCTCGCCGACCGCATCGCGCGGTAGGCGAGAGCGCAAGCCACGACCCCTCAGCAGCAAGCAGTGCGCACCTCAGCCGGTTCGGCGGCGCTGCCACCGCAGCACACCGAACCCTGCTCGACGTCATCGTTGGCGTTCTGCTCCAACAGTTTCGGGCTGGTCCCGAACGTGTCGGAGTCGGCGAGCACGGTGTAGACCTCCCACTTCTCGTTCGCCGGTCCGGTCACCCAGACCTTGTCCTGGGTTGCGAAACAGCAGGTGGAGTTGATCTCCTCCTGGGTGAACAGGCCCTCCCCGGACAGCCTGGCGATCTCGGCGTGCACCTTCTCGCTCGATTCGACCTCGACGCCGAGGTGGTTGATCGTGCCGCCCTGGCCGGGGTTCTCTAGCAGCACCAGTTTCAGGGGCGGCTCGACGATCGCGAAGTTGGCGTATCCCGGCTTGCGTTTGGCCGGGGTGGTGTTGAACAGCTTGGAGTAGAACTCGATCGCGGTATCGAGATCATCGACGTTGAGCGCGAGCTGCATACGGGACATGACCATCACCTTCACCTGTGAGACATATATCGAACTACTGACACATGCAGGGTGCCACCTTTTCGACATATGTCAAGTAGGGGCGTACGATCTGGTCATGCCGAAGCCCTTGCCGATGGTCGACATCAGCGCCCCGATCTGCTGCGCACCGGTATCGGCGGCACCGCTCGATGACGACACCGCGCTGCAGATCGCGTTGCGGCTCAAGGCGCTTGCCGATCCCGTTCGGATCAAGCTCGTCTCAATCCTGCTTACCGACACCGGTGACGGGACCTGCACCTGCGACCTCGCGACCGCGGTCGGCCTCACCGAAGCCACCACCAGTCACCACCTGGGGCAGCTCCGCAAAGCCGGCATGGTCACCCCCGAGCGCCGCGGCATGAACGTCTACTACCGAGCGCAACCGGACTCGTTGGAAGCACTACGCAACGTTCTCAGCGCTACGACGGGTTGCTGTTGAACGGCGACGGCACGAACTGAGCGAGCCTTATCCGGGTGTCCTTTTGGCAGGCCAACTCCGGTGTCTTTCAGCAGGTCAGCGAGCATGGCGAGCAATCCAGCTCGGCTGGTGGCGGGCAGATCGGATCGGTGATCACGGCGTGGCCGGCGCCAGCGAGGGCGGTGATGCGGGCGGCGACGCTGACCGCGTGCCCGAACAGGTCTCCGTCGCGGACGACTGCGCTGCCGTAGTGGATCGATCCCGGCGCGTAGGGCGATGAATCCGTCTTGACCGGCGGCCGCGGCCGCGGGGGCGGTGATCGTGGCGAGGATCACTTGGGGGGCGTCGGCGGTGAGCATCACCGCATCGCCGATGGCCTTGACCAGCCGCGTGCCCGGTCGTAGAGCCTGCCTGCCAGGTCTGAGAGGCCAACCGTATGGCCAGTTCTGCGGCTTCCTGGTCGCCGCAGAACTCGGTGAACACGCTGTATCCGGCGAGGTCGACGAACGCCACCGCGACGTCACGCTGCTCGAGCTCGGCGAGCTCGTCCGAGGGAGGGCCATGGTGATGCCCGTGCAGTGGTGGCGTGGTCATCGGTCACCGGCACGGCGGGCACGGAACCGGGCGAGCGCAGGGTTCTCGCGGACCGTGATGTCGGTCAGAGGCAAAGACGTCAGGCGCAGGCGGAGTTCGCCACGGGGGATGAACCGGTGCGGTGCCCCTTCGAGGTTGTGCAGCAGCCGCGCCGGTGCGCTGCCGAGCAGGTCGTAGCCGACCAGCATTCCGCCGGGCGCGAGCACTCGGGCGGCCTCGGCGAGTGCGCGTTCCCAGTCGATGACGTGGTGCAACATGATGAACGAGACGACGGTGTCGAAGCTTCCGTCCTCGAACGGCAGGGCTGTGGCGTCGGCGACCTGGGCGTGAGCGCGGGCCCCGAAACCCTGCAGCCGATCGCTGGCGGCGGCGACCATGACCGGGTCGAAGTCGGTGACGGTCACATCCACGAGTTCGTCGGGGTTGGTGGTGAGGATCTGTTCGGTCATCGCGCCGGCGCCGCCACCGATTTCAAGGACCCGGCCTCGGGGATGGATGCCTTGCAGCGCCCACGGGAGTACCCACCTGCCGGTGGCCGCCTGCCACGGTGCGCTGCGGCAGAACAGAGACTCGATCGTCGACATCGACGGCATACCAACAGCTCCCACCATCTCGCCCGGCCGCGCCTGCTGCCACTTCTTCGTGATGATTCGATTACAGCACACAATGCCGCTATCATCGTCATATGACGATGAATGAGTGCTCGGTGGCGACTGGGGCGGACCTCGATCCCGCGGTGGCGTTGTTCCACAGCCTCTCCGATGGGACCCGTCTGGCAATCGCAACCCGCCTCGCGCACGGTGGCGAGGCCCGGGTGGCGGATCTGATGGCGGAGCTGGGGTTGGCGCAATCGACGGTCTCCGCGCACGTGGCGTGCTTACGGGACTGTGGGCTCGTCGAAGGCCGCCCGCAGGGGCGGCAGGTGTTCTACAGCCTGGCCCGACCGGAGCTGATGGACGTGCTCGCCGCCGCCGAAACCCTCCTGGCAGCGACCGGAAACGCGGTTGTGTTGTGCCCGAACTACGGCACCGACGCCACCACCTCCTGCTGCACAACGGGCGACACGAAGGCGGGGGTGCGGCGATGAGCGACGCATGCGGATGCGGGCACGACGAACCGGCCAGTGAGGACGAGCAGGCTCCGGAGCACTGGTGGCAGGTGCGGGAGCTGCAGGCTGCCGCCGCGGCCGCGGTGTTCCTGCTCGCCGCGTACATCACCAGCTGGTCCGGCGGCCCCGAACCGGTCGCGCTCGCCCTGGAGTGGGTGGCGCTGCTGATCGGGGCGTGGACATTCGTCCCCTCGACCCTGAGCCGGTTGGCGAAGGGCAAAATTGGCGTCGGCACCCTGATGACGATTGCTGCGGTCGGCGCGGTGATCCTCGGCGAGGTCGGCGAAGCCGCGATGCTCGCTGTGCTGTTCTCCATCAGCGAAGGCCTTGAGGAGTACGCCGTCGCCCGCACCCGCCGCGGGCTGCGGGCGCTACTAAATCTGGTCCCGGACTCCGCGACCGTGCTCCGCGACGGCACCCCGGTCACCGTCTCCCCGGCGGAATTGGCCGTCGGGGACCAGATGTTGGTCAAACCCGGCGAGCGGATCGCCACCGACGGCACCATCACCGAAGGCCGCACCGCACTGGATGTTTCGGCGATCACCGGCGAATCCGTGCCTGTCGAAGCCGGACCCGGCACGCAGGTCTACGCCGGGTCGATCAACAGCACCGGCGCCCTGAGCGTGCATGTCACCAGCACGGCGGAGAACAACTCGCTGGCCAAGATCGTGCAGATCGTCGAGGCCGAACAGTCCCGCAAGGGCGACGCGCAACGCCTCGCCGACCGGATCGCCAAGCCCCTGGTACCGGCGATCATGATCTTCGCCGCCGCCATTGCGATCCTCGGCTCCCTGCTCGGTGACCCGGCCACGTGGATCGAACGGGCCCTGGTCGTGCTCGTCGCCGCGTCGCCGTGTGCGCTGGCGATCTCTGTGCCGGTGACCGTGGTCGCGGCGATCGGCGCCGCCAGCAAGATCGGCGTCCTGGTCAAAGGAGGTGCCGCCCTCGAAGCCCTCGGCCGGGTCCGCACCGTCGCCCTCGACAAGACCGGCACTCTGACCGCGAACCGGCCCACCGTCGTCGACATCGCCACCACCCCCACCGACACCGCTGCTCCTAGCACCGGGAGCAGCCTGGGCGACCGCACTCCGGGCCAGGAGCGGGTGCTCGCCGTCGCCGCGGCGCTGGAAGCGCACAGCGAACACCCGCTCGCCCGCGCGATCCTCGCCGCCCACGGCGAGACCACCGCCGCGCGCGATGTGCAGGCTGTTCCCGGGGCCGGCCTGACCGGCCTCGTCGACGGACGGCCCGCGCGGCTGGGCCGTCCCGACTGGATCGAGCCCGGCCCGCTCGATGAGCGGGTCGCGGCCATGCAGGCCGACGGCGCCACCGCCGTCCTGATCGAACACGACGGTCAGGTCATCGGCGCGGTCGCCGTCCGTGACGAGCTTCGCCCCGAAGCCGGCGCGGTAATCGAGCACCTGCACCGCATCGGCGCCACGGTCGCGATGCTCACCGGCGACAACACCGCCACCGCCAACGCGCTGGCGAAGATCGCCGGCATCGACGACGTACACGCCGACCTCCGCCCCGAAGACAAGGCCCGCATCATCGGCGACCTCCGAACGAACTCGTTCACCGCGATGGTCGGCGACGGCATCAACGACGCTCCCGCCCTGGCCACCGCCGACCTCGGCATCGCCATGGGCGCAATGGGATCGGACGTAGCGATCGAAACCGCCGACGTCGCCCTCATGGGCGAAGACCTCCGCACCCTCCCGCAGGCACTCGATCACGCCCGCCGCGCCCGGAAGATCATGCTGCAGAACGTCGGCCTGTCCCTCGCCCTGATCGCGATCCTCATCCCTCTCGCGCTGTTCGGGATACTCGGCCTCGCCGCCGTCGTCGCCGTCCACGAACTCGCCGAGATCGTCGTCATCGCCAACGGAGTCCGCGCCGGCCGGGTCAAAGCGCTAGCCCGGGCGAGGACCGGAACTGGCCAGCGGACTCCGTCCGTAGTGACGGTCGGGCAGTGATCACCGCGGTTCCGGTGGCGCACCGCCGCGTACGCCTCACACGGCGGTGCGGGCTGCTGGCCGTCGCTGTCGGACTCGCGGCCACCGATCTGGCCGTCAAGGCATGGGCCACAAGCGCGCTCGCGGACGGCGCAGTCATCGGAACGGGGCCGGTGCAGCTGCGGCTGGCATTCAATCCGGGCGCGGCGTTTTCGATCGCCGCCGATGCCCCGGCATGGGTGCTGCCCACAGTCACCGGAATCATCACCTTCATCGTCGCGGTCACCTCCTGGCGGATGGCGCCAGGCACCGGGCACCTCGGGCGGCTGGGGTTAGCAGCGATCCTCGGCGGGGCAAGCGCCAATCTCATCGATCGGTTCCCCGACGGAGTGGTCACTGACTATCTCCACACCGGTTGGTGGCCAACGTTCAACCTCGCTGACACATTCATCGTCGGCGGCGCTGCCATCTTGATCACCCTCACCGCATTCAGGAGTCCCGACGAACGAGCGCAGCATTCACCCGAGCGCTGACCCCCCCCCCGATCCGGCGCAGGGCCCGGCTGGCCGCGCTGGTCACTGCCCGGCTCACCGTCTGCCCGGAGTCTCGATGGTCCGCTCCCAGAGGAAACGCCAGAGACTCCTCGCTGCCGGATACAGAATCTGATCCGCTTGTAGCGCGCACCCATGAAGACTGAGAACAGACATCAGGTTCATACATTCCGGGCGCTACCCCGAAGGCAACCCCCGGCCTGATGAGACCGATCCTCATTCCCGCCGACATCGCCTCTACGTTGAACGTATGACCAGACCAACCAAGTTCGCGTGGGCGTTCTTCGTAACCATTATCGTCGGTATCGGAGTCGCCGTCCTCGTCGATCAGGACACTTCCACACCCGCCCCGTCCGATACCGCCGCGGTGTCTGATCTGGTGACCCGGCCCGACAGTCATCGGCTGACGTCGCCTGCGCAGAGCCGGGCGCAATTCGTCGAGTTCCTGGACTTCGAGTGCGAAGCCTGCGGAGCCATCTACCCGGTCATCGAGGATCTGCGGCGAACCTACGGCGACCGCGTTACGTTCGTCGTCCGCTACTTTCCGATGCCCGGACACTTCAACGCCGAACGTGCTGCTCGCGCGGTCGAAGCCGCCGCCCAGCAGGGGCGGTTCGAGCAGATGTACCAGCGCATGTTCACCACCCAAACCCATTGGGGCGAACAGCAAGTCCCCGCTGACGACCTGTTCCGTAGCTTCGCCGTCGACCTCGATCTCGATATGGCGGCCTTCGACACGGTCTACAACAGCCCGGCCACGCTCGAACGGATCCGCGCCGACGTCGCTGACGGTCTGGCTCTCGGGGTCCAAGGCACCCCCACATTCTTCCTCGACGAGAATCGGCTACAACCGAACACGATCGACGACCTCACCGCGGCGGTGCGTGCAGCGGCGTCTGAATGATCTCAGGGGCTAGGCGGCAGCCTCCGCGATGGGCGGGCCGGCGCCCCTCGGAGTCCATTCTCGGCCATCACGGATGAGTGCCCACACAACATCAATCAACCGTCTGGCCAGCGAGATGAGCGCATGCACGTGAGAGCGGTTCTCGCGTCGTTTGCGCTGGTAGAACTCCCGTGATGGTCCGTCGCGTTGCGAGCTGTTGAGTGCGGCCATGTAGAACACCTTCCGCAGACCCCGGTGGTAGCGCTGCGGTCTACGCAATGTGCCCCGCCGGTTACCTGAATCATGCGGGACGGGAGCAAGACCGGCGTAGGCAGCCAGTTTGGCAGCCGAGCCGAACGACGTGAGGTCGCCACCAGTGAACGCGATGAGTTCGGCACCACTTCGGGTGCCGATACCGGGTACGGATTCAAGAATCCGGGCGTGGCGGTCTCGGCGGAACACCTCGGCGATCTGTTTATCCAGGTAGGTGATCTGGCGAGTGAGCGCCATCAGCGAGGTAGCCGCCTGCTGCACCAGCAATGCCGTGGTCGCCTCACCAGGCAGAGCGACGGTCTGCGCGGCCGCGGCGGCACGCGCCTTGCTGATCATCTTCGGGATGGTCGGCCGGCGGACTCCTTGACCGCGTAGGTGGTCGTAAATCTCCTCGTCGGAGACCCCATCAATCGCCGACGGTGTGGTGAAGCGGGTGACGAACGCCAAACCAGTCAACGTCGAGTAGTCGAAGCACCGTTCGAGACCGGGGAAGATGCGGGTCAGCAGGCCGCGCAGTCGATTGATGCCTCGTGTGCGTTCGGTGACCAAGTCGCGGCGATGCCCGGTCAACAGGTCGAGTTCGATCGCGACGTCATCAGGGACCGCGACCGTCGCGAGATCACCACGCAGGCGCGCGGTCTGGGCGATCACCACC
>NZ_LIYC01000072.1:234-9012 GCF_001418765.1 Gordonia sp. HS-NH1 | reverse complement strand
CCCGAGCCCTTACACGTCACACGTCGGCAACCCACCGGTGGCGGGTGGAGCCGTCGTGCTGGTACTCCGTCTCCAACTCTTGAAAGAACTCAGTGATGTACATGCTGGAGCGATACGGGAAGTACCGAACTTCGTCGACGTTCTGGGCATCGTCGCGTCCGAGGTTGCCCACGACGAGGTTTCCAAGAGCTTCGAGGTTGCGGCGACGGAACTTCACATGGGCATTGTTGCAAGCGACGCCGACGAATGCCCACACCTCGCGCGACCCTGCGGGCGATGCCCGATCAAGACCGAGGCGTTCGACTACCAGTTCGTCGGACCATCCGGGTAGCGTGTCGCAAGGGTCGGTTCCGAACTCGGCGGCCATGCCGTCGGCGGCAGGGAGATTGCACGCCCTGGTGGTTCTCGATCAATTTCCCACGGTGTATAGCGTGGACTTGCGGCGTTGAAGGTGTGCTGCAGGAGGATTTCCATCAGTGAGTTGAGTTGCCCGACTCCTTTGAGCCCGTGGCGTCGGTATGACTCATTCGCCTCGTAGACATCTGCGCGGCACATGTGCTGATCCGCCTCAAGCGTTCCGCGGTAGAGTGAGGGCATTCTCGAAGCCACTGACGAGCGCGAGTCAGATCTGTTGCCGGAGTGTCCTGTCTGCACGTAGCTCCTTCAAGGTGGGCGCCATTCAAGTGGCTCCTCGCCGAATCCCAGGTCAGGCAACAGGCTGTTTGATCGGATTGTGGACCACTGCTCGCGTACCAGGTTGCGCGCCGAGCTGAGATCGCCGTCGTTGGAATCCTCAGAGTAGAGCGATTCTGTCGCGAACTCGGCGGCCCCGCCGGTGTAGACCTCCCAAATCGCGACGGCTAGCGCGTGTGGAGTCACTGCTCTGAACGTGCGGCTCGTGCTAAGAATTCTCGCAATGGAGATCGTGAGATCTGGATTGGCAAGTTGAAGCCGCCGGCGGTGGTAATCGATAGGAGGCGGGCCGGTGAGCAGTTCCCGGGTCTGGTTCTCGATCTGATCCAGGGTGTCGGTCCAATCGCCGCTGCGCTTGATCTGGCGGATGAGTAGTGGTGGGTAGCGCGAGAATTCGTGAGGCAGTCCTAGCGCGAAAGCGATATGGCCCCAAGGTCTCGCGGTCCCAGACCGTGCAAGGAGCATGGAAAGGACGGCGCGATCCTTCGCAGTCGTGTAGTCGCGGAATCCCGTCCAGTGAACTTGAGGTATCGACGAGAGAGGAATGTGGTTGCCCGGGATCTCGTGGGCCGTCGGATAACGGGCACACCCACTAGCAACTCGAAACGTCAGTTGTGCCGTCGGCGATAGCTTTTCGGCGAGCGGGGTGATGGCGAGGTGGCCGATAACCGCATTCGTCCGACTACGGGGCAAATCTCGGCCGTCCCTGAGAAGCCAGGTTCCTGGAGTAAGGACGCTCTGCTCTACGGCGAGCGAATGAGCCGCATGAACGTCCTCCTCGCAGAGGATGGACTTTACCTTGAGGAGTTGCTCGAGGCACGCGGCGTCAGGGTCGCTTGCTGCTTGACAGCTCATAATGGGCTTGCCCAGCGTCAGAGCCGCGTCGAAGTATTCGCGTGTACTGAACCGCTGACCGCCAAAGCTGTTCGTCGAAGGCTCTGATGCACCGCGTGCGAGTTCGAGAATCCAAACCTGAGCTTCAACGATCTCGGGGGCAACCCTACGGAACTCGACGTCGCGCAAGTCGTGGCCGCAGTATGCGTGTCGAGTTCTTGGTGTTCGGGGGCGATTGTCGCGCTGCGGACAGGCCCAGTTGGGGTCGGTGCTATTGGGCCAACTCGTGCCCGCCCACGGCGTCTCGGCGCACCGAGGGCAGTTGGTAGGCATCAAGATCGCATGTTCGACACAGACGCGGTGTAGCGGCAGTGACCATGTCGAGTTCCAGTATCCTTGCTGAGCAAGGCATTCGGGACAGTAGGAAGGGTCGAGGGGCATCGATTCCGAAGACTTACCGTACCGTTCCCAGTGCGTGCGAAATGCGGAAACAGCCTCGGATATGAGTCCTGCCCGGAGGTATCGGGCTCGTTCGTCCGGTAGCCCCACCG
Source organism: Gordonia sp. HS-NH1 (assembly GCF_001418765.1). Taxonomy (NCBI): domain Bacteria; kingdom Bacillati; phylum Actinomycetota; class Actinomycetes; order Mycobacteriales; family Gordoniaceae; genus Gordonia; species Gordonia sp. HS-NH1. The sequence continues at coordinate 6,934 of NZ_LIYC01000072.1, read as the reverse complement.
TATCCACAATCAAATCACTGTGCTCAGCGATATGCGCAGAGACTCGTGTGGGGGACCAGGCACTCGTTGGAATCCCGAGTTCTCGGAGTAGCGCGCGTGCGGTGAGTCCGTAGCGGTGGCCGAAACGGCGCAGCCAACTCGGTGCGGTCTCATCGTCCCTGGGGGCGACGAGTATGGGAAGCCGCCGCGGGTTGTACCCGTCTGGTATCGCAATTGCGGAGGGTAGTTGCTCCGCGTCGGTTCTCTCACCTCTTGGGAGTGGTGAGCCGCTGAGCGGCATTGTCAACGACGACCTCCTCCAGGATGCTCGCAGTAATTTGCTCGGTGCCCGTCTTAATAGCCAGATAGGCGGCCCGATCGAGCAGGTTCGTCAGTGAACCGATGTGCCCTTGCGTTCGGCGGAAGAGTTCCTTGCCGAAATCGGATAGTGTCCCAGGCGTTTGCGCGGCGAGCATTAGGTGCAATTCGAGGGCGTTGAGAAGCGAGATCCAGGCGACGTTGCTGGCATCGGAGTCGGTGTTGAACGGCGCGACGCGTGCACGTGTGGCACGGCGGGCAGTCTGTGCGTACACGGCACCGTCATCGCCTCCCAGGCCCTCGTCGAAGAACTTCTTCTCTGTGAGGCGTACACCGACGTAAATGAACGTGACCGCCATTTCGTTGGCCAAGCCCTTCAGATGATTGCTTACTTCGCGACCGTGACGGTCTCGAAAGTCGATGAAGTGAAGGTCATCGATGACAATTATCTGAGTCTCGCAGCTCCGTACGCAGTCGACCGCGAGCGCACCCAAACCAGAAGTATTCGCACCAGCTACCCCCAGATGGCCATAGAAGGCGAGGATCTTTCTGTTCAGGCCCTTGAGGGTGATTCCAGCATCGAGCGGGATGAAGGCGACCGGAATACGCTGATCGCCTGCGGCGGTCTCGCTGCTGAGGCGGCGAATTGCAGTTCGATGGAACTGCCTTGCGTAGCGGATGGCGATGGTGGTCTTACCGAGACCTGGCGGGGCGTCGATCACGACCGATCCGCGGAGGCGGTCGCCATCGCGACGGTTGGACGCCATGACTTGATCGATGACAGCGAAGGCGTGCGTGAGTTGAGCTGTCTTGACAGTCGGGAGGTTGGCATTCCATACAAAGCGAGCTTCGTTGTAGTCTTCGCGCTCGTCGTCGCTGAGCGCTGCGATCTGTCCCTTCGTGAGGAGTTCCAGGCTCGCGCGCGGCGGCGAATGCACGAAGTCGTGCCAGCCCACTTTTGACGCCAGGTTGTAGCGATGCGGTTGATTGTTTCGAAGCCATAGTGCCCATGGGTTACTCATTCGTCGAATACCTCATAGCTCGAATCGTCTGCACCTTGGTACTTCTCAAACACATCGAGGTCATCGTCCAAATCCCAACCTGGAGGGCGACGTTCTGCTCTCCTCGCGAGAAGGTCGATAACTCCTGGCAGTGATGCAATCTCGTCGTCAGGTTGGCCATCGCCAGTATCGCTTGCCGTGGAACGGGTGCTGGCCAGGCGTCGTGCGAGGGCGCGGTCGCGCTTGGATTTGGTGTTGCCTTTGGACCACTCATCGAGGAGGTTGCGGACGGCGTCCTGTGGGTCGACATGCCGGTTTTCGCGGACGGCCAGAAGCTTGGTGTAGTCGGCGGCGTCCGAGGAGAAGGGCTGGTCGAGTCCACCTGCGTGCTCCCAGACCAGAGGCGACCATTTGCCAGATGAGGGGTCGCGGAAGTACACGCGTCGAACATCGCCGCTGTCTATGTGGATTGGCCATTTTCTAGCCTTCGGACCACCGAAGTTGGACTTGCTATTCCGGTAAGGGTTGAGCGCCGCGCCATCGTATCGGCGCCCATCCACTTCTATGCCATAGTGCTGGATCGTGCGCCACTCCACATTGAGAAACTCGTACGCAAGGTCCGGTGAGGACGGGATGGTGAGTCCACCGGCGCGAGCCAGGCCGATCTCGTACATTTCGAGCGGTGATAGCTCGAGGCCGGGCGTCTCAGGGAGACACAAGCCTTCGTGTTTCGACCGGTGGTACACCCGAGCTGTCCACTCGCGAATTATCGACTCAAGCTCGGCGACGTAGTAGAACGCTTGACTCTCAATGTCTTCACCGCGGTGATAGACGTCGGGTCCCTTGTAGCCCGGCAGTTGCTGAAGCAGGCCGAGCCGAATGGTCTTGAAGAAGCGTTCGACAGTTGGCTTGTCTGACGCCTTCTTTACGATCGCAGGCTGAATCGAGATTCCGAGTCGCGCACAGGCGGATCTGACATGGTGCGAGAGGTAGATCTTGCCATGGTCAACAACGATTGACTCGGGTAGGCAGCCTGGGATGCTCGGAGTGGCATCGTCTGCGGTCGGGTCGTCGCGTTCGATTGCGATCGAACTAGGCACGCCGTGAAACGGCCACGCTCCGTCGTCGACCGGTTCTTGGGGCGTGACCGACTGGTGTAACACATTGGCCACGTCGATTGCCTTGGTTGAAATCGGGGTCAGGCGCAGACCGACAATGCAGCGTGTATAGAGGTCTTGCGCCACAGTGAGTTCGACCGGCACCCAACGCAGCGTGATCGGCTCCATCGCGAACACGTCGAGGCGCGTTGTGTCGAGTACGAAGTACTCTCCGGGGCGCGTGGCGCGCAAACGGCCATACGGGGCCTCCGGCCGGTCGGCGGCGATTCGCCGTGCCTTTCCGCTGCCAAATGAATAGCGACCCTTGGAGAGCTCGTCCAGCCAGCGGTAGGCGGTCGCATTGGATGGGGTGGGCGCCAGATCGGCGCCACACCGCTCGGTCAGCAGATTGTTGGCCTGGTCGATTACTATGTTTCTGCTGGGTGTGGATTCGCGTGTGTACCGATTGAGTACGTCGAGGCACGCCTCCCGCCAGAGTGGGTCGATCGGCGAGCGCTGCTTCCTTGCTTCGACGAGGCCGGCTGGTCCTGACTCTTGATACGCCTTCACCCAGCGTTTGACGGTGCGGTCAGACATGTTGTGTGCGAGAGCGACCGTTTCGGAGCTGCGACCGATAGAGTCGCCGCTGTTGTGATGCATCTCCAGTACTGCTTCGACGACGGCGAGCCGTGCGTTGTAAGTCTCTTGCTGTTTCTTCGTAAGATTCGAAAGCAGTTGTCCGGACGTCTCGCAGGGCCTGCGAGGTGCGTCGAGCGGCTGAGAAGACCTCACGAGGTGTGGAGTGCTCACCGCTCGTGTGCCGCGATCCGATTCGACTATCGACCGACTGTCGCTGATCTCGACTATGCGGACCACGGATCCGTCGATCCACACCCGATCGCCAACAGCAAGTCGATAAGTGTTGCTCATACGGCCTCGGCTCGATGGATCAAGGTGTTGTCGCCGAATGGCCGGGTGAGATCGGCCGTGAAGGTGCCCGTCCACAGAAGCTCGAGGACGATGTGTCGAGGCCGTGCAATCCGCTCGGCTGCGAGTGTGGCTTCAGCGTGCGCGATTGAGAGCTCCTCTGGAAATCGTTCGAGCACCGTCTGGAACAGGGCCGCGCGCGACTCGCGGCGAGCCTGAGAAGCGAATCTGATGTTGTTGATCAACGCCGAGTCCTCGCCGGTCCAAACCTCATAATCGGCGGAGAGGCGCTTGGACACCACCTTGGTCCACGTGAACACGGCCTTGACCTCGTCTTTCTGCGCGATTCGTGGATTCTTGACGTCCACGACCAAATATGACCCATCAGCCCGCGTCAGTAGGAGATCGGGACAGTGGCGTCGGCCGGTACCTCTGTCGTCGCCGGTGATCCAGAAAGGTTGCGCCGTGATCCAAACGACTTCGGGATCGAAGTCGGCAAGCAAGATGCGGTCGCGTTCGAGAAGGCTTTCGTAAACCACGTGGTCGGCTGTTGTACGGGTCCAAAAAAGACCTGGATAGTGGCGTTGGCCGGCGTGGGACGGTGGCAGGCGCACTGGCTGGGCTCGGGCCATCGAGCTGATCGAGTGATCCCTGACCTGACTGATGGTCTCGTCACCGGCTTCGGTAACGAAGCGAATCTCGGTCGCACCGATCTGATCAGGCATTTTGCTATCGTGCCGCATGACAGCCCGATGAGAACGATGACACGCCTATGACAAGCCGATGAGAAAATGACACGTTCGGTGAGAAGCTACAGGCCCCGTTCGCTCCTGGCATAAATCGCTCGGGAACAAGATTCCTGCCACCTGGGTTGAGTCGGTCAGACTTAACTCTGGAGGTTTCATGTCGAAGACATATTCACTACCGGTTCTCTTCGTCGCCGACGTCGTCCTGCTGCCCGGCATGGTCGTGCCCATCCCGCTCGACGATGCCGCCCAGGCCACGGTCGACGCCGCACGGGCGAGCGAGACCGGAAAACTGCTGGTCGCGCCGCGTCTGGACGACCGGTATCCCACCTACGGTGTCATCGCCTCGATCGTCCAGGTCGGACGCATCCCGGGCGGCGGCCTCGCGGCTGTCGTCAAGGGTGAACAGCGGGCACAGATCGGGACCGGAACACCCGGCCACGGTGCCGCGCTGTGGGTCGAGGTGACCGAGGTCGACGCCGTAGACGCCACCGACGAAGACCGTGAACTCGCCGGCGAGTACAAGAAGCTCGTGCTGGCGATGCTGCAGCGCCGCGAGGCGTGGCAGCTCATCGACGCCGTCAACAAGATGTCCGAGCCTTCGGATCTCGCCGACACGTCAGGCTATGCGGCGTGGCTGACCGACGAACAGAAGCGCGAGCTGCTCGAGACGCCGGTGACCGCCGAGCGGTTGCGTCGGCTCATCGAATGGACCGGCGATCACCTGGCCGAGTCCGAGGTGACCGAGAAGATCGCCGAGGACGTCCGGGCGGGCATGGACAAGCAGCAGAAGGAATTCCTGTTGCGTCAGCAGCTCGCCGCGATCCGCAAGGAACTCGGCGAGGACGAGCCCGAAGGAGCCGACGACTACCGCGGCCGCGTCGAAGAGGCCGACCTGCCGGAGAAGGTGCGCGAAGCCGCGCTCCGTGAGGTGGGCAAGCTCGAACGCGCCAGCGACCAGTCGCCGGAGACCGGATGGATCCGCACCTGGCTCGACACCGTGCTCGACCTGCCGTGGAACACCCGCACCGAGGACTCCACCGACGTCAAGGGCGCTCGCGAGATCCTCGACGCCGACCACCACGGCCTCGATGACGTGAAGGACCGCATCGTCGAGTACCTGGCGGTGCGTGCCCGTCGCGCCGAACGCGGCCTGCAGGTCGTCGGCGGACGCGGGTCGGGCGCTGTCATGGTGCTCGCCGGTCCTCCCGGCGTCGGCAAGACGTCGCTCGGTGAGAGCGTCGCCCGGGCGCTCGGCCGCAAGTTCGTGCGTGTCGCCCTGGGCGGTGTGCGCGACGAGTCGGAGATCCGTGGTCACCGCCGCACCTACGTCGGCGCGCTGCCCGGCCGGATCGTGCGGGCCATCGGCGAGGCGGGATCGATGAATCCCGTTGTGCTGCTGGACGAGATCGACAAGGTGGGGTCGGACTACCGGGGCGACCCGGCCGCCGCGCTGCTCGAGGTCCTCGACCCCGCGCAGAACCACACCTTCCGGGATCACTACCTCGATCTCGATCTCGACCTGTCCGACGTCCTGTTCCTGGCGACCGCCAATGTCATCGAGAACATCCCGTCGGCCCTGCTCGACCGCATGGAACTCGTCACGCTCGACGGCTACACCGAGGACGACAAGGTCGCCATCGCCCGCGACTACCTGCTGCCCCGGCAGGCCGAGCGTGCGGCCCTGACGCCCGACGAGGTGACCGTCACGGATGCGGCGTTGCGCGAGATCGCGGCCAACTACACCCGTGAACCCGGTGTGCGACAGTTCGAACGGTTGCTGGCCAAGGCGCTCCGCAAAGCGGCGACCAACCTCGCACAAGGGACCGCGACGGCGCCCGTCACCATCGACGAGCCCGAGCTGCGCGACTACCTCGGCCGTCCGCGCTTCACGCCGGAATCGGCGGAGCGCACGGCGGTCCCCGGTGTGGCAACGGGTCTCGCGGTCACGGGAATGGGTGGCGACGTCCTGTTCATCGAGGTCAACGCCACCGAGGGTGAGCCGGGTCTGAAGCTGACCGGCCAGCTCGGCGACGTGATGAAGGAATCGGCACAGATCGCCCTGTCGTACGTGCGGGCGCACGCCGAGCAACTCGGCGTCGATCCGAAGGCGCTCGACAAGACCATCCACGTGCACGTTCCGGCCGGAGCGGTGCCCAAGGACGGTCCGAGCGCGGGCGTCACCATGGTCACCGCGCTGGTGTCGATGGCCACGGGACGCCAGGTTCGCAGCGATGTCGGTATGACCGGTGAGGTCACGCTGAACGGGCGCGTCCTTCCGATCGGCGGGGTCAAGCAGAAACTGCTTGCCGCACAACGCAACGGGCTGAAGACCATCTTCATCCCGCAGCGCAACGAGCCCGACCTCGACGACGTGCCGGCCGAGGTGCTCGACGCCCTCGACGTCCGCCCGATGACGGACGTGGCGGAGATCGTCGCGCAGGCATTGGAAGCCGCTTCCGACGCGCAGTGGACCGCGGCCTGACGGTGCTCGAACGATGACACCCCGGCGGGTGCGTGGATCGTCCACGCGCCCGCCGTTGTGTTGTCGTCCGTCGGAACGGCGGTGGGTCGTCGTCGTGGTTGGTCGCTCGATGGTGGGCCGCCTCCGACCGGGCATGTCGATTCGCTT
>NZ_LIYC01000072.1:0-212 GCF_001418765.1 Gordonia sp. HS-NH1 | reverse complement strand
GCAGCCACTCAGAACGGCGGCGGGTTGTCATCGGTCTTCGGCTGACGGTTGGCCGCCGCGTTCCTGGCATGTCGATTCGCTTCGCGCTGTGCCTGGTTGCGGGCACGTTCTTCTCGCCGCTTCGCGTGTTTCGCGGCGGTTCGTTCGGTGATCGTGCGTGGTTGTCGGCCGTGCCGGTCGGGCACGATGACCCGCGGTGTCGGTGGGGCTTT
>NZ_LIYC01000071.1:0-9079 GCF_001418765.1 Gordonia sp. HS-NH1 | reverse complement strand
GGAAACGCCGGGAGGGATCAGGGATACCGGCATGCCCAGCTCGCCTAGTCCAGATAGAACTCCGCGACCCACGGCCAAACTCATGCCCACGACAAGCAGCGGCATCAGCGCGGTGAACACCGAACGGTAGACGACGAGGAGGATCACGGCGATCAGCAGCACGGTGGCGACAGTGATCAGGACCAGATCCGACTCGCCCACGGCGAGTTGGTCGCTAAAGGTCGCGGGTGGGCCTGTCACACGGACTCTCGTCTCAGTGTCGCGAAAGATTCTCTCCGCGGTGTCGCGTACCGCTGCGACCGCCTCCGCGGTATCGGGTCCCCCGAGTGTGCCGGTCACTCCCACGGGCAGATACCAGGCTTGCTTGTCTTTGCTGAGAGCCTGACTCGCAGTGAGGGGATCGCTCAGCAGGTCTCGGACGGCGATGACGTGCTTGTCGTCCGCCCGCAGGGTGTCGACAAGCACGTGGTATCGATCGCGGGTGTTGTCGGACAGGCCTGCACTGTTCTCCATCACAACGAATACGGTGGTCTTGGCGCCGCGCTCGTCGAAAGAGGCGCCCATACGGTCCAAGGTCTGAAAAGACGGGACTCCGGCCGGGATCGGATCCACAGATTGTTCCCGTACCACTGACTCCAGTTGAGGAAAGAGAAGGCCTAAGCCGATAGCGGCACCGAGCCAAACCAGCGTCACAATCCCTTTGCGGCGGAGGGTAAACCATGCAACCCGCTCAAGGGTCGGACTGTATTCGCCGAGTTTCTCGCCCCCTCTCGACGAGCGGGTTCGAATGGGAGACGAACTCACCATGTGCAATATCCTCTCGACCTGAAGTGGGCGACCCAATCGTTCGGATCCGTCTGGCGAACGTCCGTGCGGTGGATGATTGTCACTTGTGGTGGTGCTCGGCCATGTCTTCGACCTCCTCGAGAGTGGTGGGCAGGTGGTATGGGGGGGTGCTCTTACCTGAGATGCGGTATCGGCCCCAGAAGTCGGGATCCCCGACGACACACTCCGCCCGCCCCTCAGCGGTCGTAAATACAGCGATCGCGCGGGCGCCTTTCAGGAGCCCGTCGAGCTCATCATTCTTCTGAATCCGGCCATACCAGGTGTATAAGCCGTTCAGCGGCTGGAAATAACCTCTTATTTTCGCTTCGACATGGATCTCCGTCCCACGGCACACCAGGGTTCCTTCGCCGGAGTAGTCGAGGTCATGGTCGTCAGACATGCAGCCCTACCTTCTTCGCATTGAGCGTTGACAAATAACGCGGTTCGTGGATACTAGCAGTACCAGATACTGCGAGTAATGGGTACTGGGCGCCAGGCCCCGACTCCCAGCCTTGAACGACCGAGGAGAAGACATGACCGTGCAGGATGCCCATATCAAGCCCGACTTTTCACAGGAGGGCATGGCCCGGGTGAACGGGCGCAAGCCCGTCGACATGGAACGATCTGCAGGTCGTCTGTTGCGGTCTTCCGCGGAGAAGTTCTACGACGCGGAGATCGACATCGACTGGGAGTCGCCCTGGGAGGAAGGCAAGTACTTTCTGCCAGAGCACCGGGTGTCGCTATACGGCACCAAACTATGGAACAAGATGACCGAGGAGCAGCGTCGCGAGCTGGGACGCCACGAGATCGTGAGCATCCTCAGTTTCGGCATCTACGCAGAGAACCTCTTGAGTTCGGCGCTCCTGCGCATGTCGGCAAAGGGGGCCCTAACCGATCAGAAGTCCCTATACGCGCTAACAGAAATCGGCGATGAGTCCCGCCATTCCACTATGTTCGCGCGCCTCATTAACAAAACAGGCGTGCCCCCTTACAAGCTCCCTAAGGGCTTCTTGAGCTTCGCAAAGATCCTGCATTTCGTCCCGCTCGGACCGTCGGTGTCCGGAGCCACGCTGCTGATCGAGGAAATCCTGGACCGCGCCCAGCGCGAGGCGATGAACGACCCAAGTATGCAGCCTCAGCTTCGCCAGCTCATGAAGATCCATGTCCTCGAGGAAGCCCGTCACATTACCTTTGCGCGACTGGAGATGATCGAAGGCATGCAGCGTCGACGTAAGGCGACGCGCGCTTGGCACCGAGGGGTGCTTGCCGTCATCGCGAACCTGGCGTACCCGCTGCTCATTAATCCGAAAGTGTACCCCGCAGTGGGAATTAGCCGCTGGCGTGGCGTATGGGCACAACAAACCAGCCCAAACTATCGGACCAACCTGCAGTTCATGTCGGAGCCCATGATTCGGTTCTTCCATGAGGCGGGAATGCTGGAAGGCAAGTTCACAATGGCCATGTGGCGCGCGACGCGGAGCCTTCCCGACGATCTCCGCTGATCTCCGTTCACGCGGCCGAGCCGTCACGGTCGACATCAGTTAGACCTGTGCGGAGCATTCTCGATGGCTTCGCGATCACTTCCGCCTCAACAGATCACCCGCTGCCACTGTGCGCAGGTGATGTGTTGTGCCAACGAACCCACGAGGGAGAAAGCATAAACATGGCATCTTCAACTACCCGGCGCGCCTCGCGCGCCGCCGCCAAAACCGACTCAACCGACGACCCGATTTCGACCAAGATTCTGATCATCGGAAGCGGGTTCTCTGGTCTCGGGATGGCCGCACAGCTAAGACGTCGCGGGTACAGCGACTTTCTAATCCTGGAGAAGGCAAGCTCCGTCGGTGGAACCTGGCGCGACAATACCTATCCGGGCTGTGCATGTGACGTCCCGTCGCTGATGTACTCGTACTCATTCGAAAGTCGAGGTAGCTGGTCGAAGGTGTGGTCGTCACAACCAGAAATTGAGCGGTATCTACAAGACGTCGCGGACAAGCGCGGCGTGACACAAAAGATTCATTTCGGTCAGAAGTTGGTTTCCGGATACTGGAGCGAGTCAGAGTCGCGGTGGCACCTGCGTACTGAGTCCGGACGTGAGTACATTGCTCAGTTCGTAGTTTCAGGAGTCGGTGCGCTGCATATCCCCAATTTTCCCGAAATTTCGGGGATTGAGGACTTTAAAGGCGAAGCGTTTCACTCCGCACAGTGGGATCATTCGGTGGATCTGGAGGGCAAGCGTGTCGCCGTGATCGGCACTGGTGCCAGCGCTATCCAGTTTGTGCCGTTCGTACAGAAGGAGGCCATGTCCCTCAAGGTCTTCCAGCGAACCCCTGCCTGGGTCCTACCCCGCAAGAATTTCACCGTTCCGCCGGCCCTGCGGACTCTTCTGAGCAGACTCCCGATTGCACGTCGTATCGCCAGGTGGTCGGTGTACTGGGGTGCGGAGAGCCTAGCCTTCGGCCTCAACGGTCACTCCAACCTTATGCGGCCAATCGAACGGGTCGCTCGGTGGAACATTGAACGCTCCATCTCTGATCCGGCACTACGCAAGAAACTGACCCCGTCATATCGCATCGGCTGTAAGCGAATTCTGGGGTCAAACGACTATTACCCTGCACTTGCGGCGCCCAACACCACCGTCATCAGCGATCGGATTGAGAGGGTCACCGCTGATTCCATCATCACCTCAGACGGCGTCGAGCACCTCATCGACGTAATTATTTATGCGACCGGTTTTCACGTGACTGATGGTTTCGATCAGCTCGCCCTGAAAGGTGCCACTGGCGAGGATCTCCCGTCCCACTGGCATCAGACGGGGATTAACACGCACCTGGGCATCACGACCAAGGGTTTTCCCAACCTGTTTTTCCTCCTCGGACCCAACACGGGCCTCGGCCACAACTCAGTGGTGTTCATGATCGAGCAACAGATCAAATACATCATGAAGGCCATCGACACAGTAGAAAGCCGAGGCGCTGAGAAGGTTGACGTACGCCCGTCCGTGCAAGAACAGTTCAACACCGACATCCAGCGGAAGCTGGCCAAGGGAGTGTGGACCAACGGCGGCTGCACGAGTTGGTATCTCGACTCGCAGGGCGTCAACCGGACCGTGTGGCCGGGCTTCACATGGCAGTACTGGCGCGCCACAAAAGATTTCGACCCCGCTGAGTACGACATCGCCTGAGCCCGAACGCACGGAGAGACACGATTCGTAGAAATGGTGAGACGACAGTGAGCAATTCTGACCGGCATGATTACACAGGCAAGGTGGCAGTGATCACCGGTGCCGCGTCAGGGATCGGTCGGTCTCTGGCACTCCAGTTGGCGGAGCGAGGTGCCGCACTGGCACTGTCCGACATTGATGAGATGCACTTGAAGGAGACTGCAGAACTTTGCCGCACCACGTATGCGGCGACGGTAACCGCCGCCGTACTAGACGTTGCGGACCGCAGTGCGTTTCAGGACTATGCCGACGGAGTGCGGTCAGAGTCGGGCCACGTCGACATGGTGTTCAATAACGCCGGCGTGGCCTTGGGCGTCGACGTGGTCGACATGACCTGGGAAGACTTCGACTGGCTCATGGGCATCAACTTTGGCGGAGTCGTTAACGGGTCGAAGGCGTTTCTGCCTCACCTGATCGCGTCCGGGGACGGACATCTCATTAACACGTCGAGCGTCTTCGGCTTGATCGGAATCCCCAGCCAGAGCGCATACAATGCCGCGAAATTCGGCGTCAGAGGCTTCACCGAGGCGCTCCGACAGGAGATGAAAATCAGTCGATACCCGGTCACAGTGACATGTGTGCACCCGGGGGGTGTAAAAACCAACATCGTCAACAATGCCCGAGGCGTTTCCGCCATGGGGGCAGACACCGCGACTGTCGCCTCGCTGTTCGACAGGATCGCACGAAGCACCCCGGATAAAGCAGCGGCGACAATCCTCAAAGGTATGGACAAGAAGAAGGCACGAGTGTTGATCGGTGCGGACGCCCGCGGTTTCGACTTCGTGGCACGGGTGATCGGTCCCCGCTACCAGGACATCGCGGCGCCACTGACACGGGCGGGTTACGCGGTCGCACGTAGACAGGGGATCCTCAAGTGACCGTCGAACCCGATGCACGTCCGGCTGCCGCAGCCCGCTCACGCACCTTGCGCGTCTCAGAAGTGACCCAGGAAACGAAAGACTCCGTCACCATTTCGTTCGAGATCCCCGATGCCATGGTCGAGGAGTTCAAGCATGTCCCAGGGCAATTCATCACCGTGAAGATCCCATCTGATCGGACCGGTCATGTCGCACGATGCTACTCGTTGAGCAGCTCGCCTCACGTCGAGGACTTCCGTCTCGAGATCGGGATCAAGCGGACGGAGAACGGTTACGCATCGAACTGGCTGTGCGACAACGCGATGACGGGAATGGAGTTGACCGTCCTCCCGCCGTCGGGGCACTTCACGGCTAAGAATCTCGACGTCGATTTTCTATTCTTTGCAGGAGGAAGTGGGATCACTCCGGTCTTGTCGCTGATTAAGTCGGCGCTTGTGTGCGGCGGGGGCGAAGTCACACTGTTCTACGCGAATCGCGATGCCGAGTCGATCATGTACGAGGGCCAACTGGCGCAGATCGCCTCCGAGTTCCCCGAGCGTTTCACGGTCTTCCACTGGTTGGAGTCGGCTATGGGGATTCCGGCACCTGAGGATGTCGAATCCGCCATACGTGAGCACCGCGGTGCACAGATCTACACCTGTGGTCCGGCGCCGTTCATGGATCTGGTTCAGAAGTCGGCGGAGGCCTGCGGTGTTGAGCACGCCTCGGTACATCGAGAAGTCTTTCAGTCACTGACCGGAGATCCATTCGAGACAGCCACGATGCGTCAGCTCAGTGACGACGATGGTGTGGCGACCGCCACGGTCTATCTGAATGGGCAGTCCATCACGACTGAGTGGCCGCGCAACACTCCGTTGCTCGACGTGCTATTGGCCCAAGGTCACAATGCCCCGTACTCCTGCCGAGAAGGGGCCTGCAGCGCGTGCGTATGCAAGCTGGTTGAGGGTGATGTAGAAATGGCACAAAACCACATCCTCGTTGAAGATGACATTGCCGACGGTGAACGGCTTGCGTGTCAGGCACTTCCGCTGACGGATGCAGTCACGGTGAGCTTTGATGACCTCTGAGATAGCGAGCGAGTCGCGAGGATCGCGGCACCTCGAGGTCCTCTCCTCCGACGGAACCAGGTTGTTCGCCCAGGAATTCGGCTCGGGCCGGGATGCTCCACTTCTAGTCTTTAGTCACGGCTGGGCCTGTCAGGGGCGTTTCTGGCGGCCACAGATCGAACAGTTCGCGGCGACGCATAGGGTAGTGGTCTACGACCAACGCGGACACGGGTGGAGCGACCGGGGCCGGGTACCGTTCTCGGCGAGACTTCTGGCCGATGACTTGGAGTCCGTAGTTCGGGCGGTAGCCACTCCCACCGACAAGGCTGTCGTGGTCGGACACAGCATGGGAGGTATGTCCATCATGAGCTGGGCAGCTGAGTACCCAGCCTCGGTGTCGGAGCTGGCCCGCGGAGTAGTACTGGCAAGCACCGGGCCATCACAGTTGGTGGATCGGTCAACGTTACTCAAAGTTCCCCGCCAGCTACGACCGAGACTTGAACGGGCCTTCGCGGCTAGTCTTGCGGTCGCGGGACCCGAGATGCAGGACACGCGTTTGTCTCGCCGCCTGATTCGTTACGGAACCCTGGGCCCGGGCGCGACTGTCGAGGTAATCGATGAGTGCGCCGACATCGTGTTGCGATGCCCACCACAGGTGCGGGGGATGTGGGGTGCGGTTTTGGCGACAATCGACGTCAGCAGGGGTGTTGACTCGCTGACAGTGCCGGCGGCGGTCATCGTGGGCGATGCCGACAGACTGACCCCGGCGGCCCATTCGGTGGATCTCGCAGCGCGACTGGGTCGGCAGGGCGTTCTATTTGAATTCACTCTTCTCGACAAGGTCGGTCACATGTCCAACCTAGAGGCCGTTGAAGACTTCAATTCAGCTGTGGCCAGGTTAGACAGATCCGCTTGAAGCTCGTTTCGACCCATGTCTCTGCCGACTGCATGCGTGCGCCACGTGCTTATTGGGGCGACGGTCAACCATCCTGGTAGCGTGGTGGGTCATGTCTGTAGTCCGTCGAATCTCCGCAGCCCCGGTGAAAGTGCAACGTCGTGTGCGCGATGCACGAAGCACGCGTTGGGACGACCACCGCGCTATCGTGAAGGCTGAACTCGTCGACGCGGCAATACGCGCGATCGAGAAGTTTGGCGACGCTGTGAGCATGGACGACTTCGCGGAAGAGGCAGGGGCGTCGAAGCCGAAGCTTTATCGCCATTTCGGTGACCGAGCTGGGCTCTATTCCGCTGTGGCAGCACGTTTGGGTTCGATGATGTGGGAGTCCGCACAGTCAACTCTGCTCTCCGGACAGCAGGACTCCGTCGACGAGCTCTTCCGGTCAGCGATCTCCGCATACGTGTCATTGGTCGACGAGCATCCGGCGGTCGTCCGCTTCCTCATGACGAACCACATGTTTCAGTATTCTGAGTCCGGCGAGGGAGGGGCCGCGGATCAGCTGAGATCGGCAATGGATATTATTTCCGACGAGTTCGCCCGTAGCCTCCAATCGGTCGGTGCCGACGAGTCCCTCGTCGCCGTCGTAGTGGCCTCCATCTTGGGGGCGGGCCTATCAGCTACCCAATGGTGGATCGATCACGGTCGGCTCAATGGAATGAGCAAGGACCTGTTCTCCGCGCACCTTTATCAGACGTCGTGGGGGATCATTGACGGCGCTGCGGCCACAGTGGGCGTTCGCTTCCGCAGAGACAGACCCTTCGGCGACCCCGCGTTCGCCACTCGCCTCGGACTAGACTGATCCCGCTCGCGAGAGACGGTGCCGCCCCAGTCTCCGCCCTCAGTATTTGATCACAACTGTGTTCCTTATCGCGAGGAGCACTTGTCCAAGTGTCGGATGGGCGGGTCGAACGACTCGTCGTCTACCACCTGATCTAGTGTCATCACGTCGCCCCCGGTGATGAAGCCGGCGAGCCAGTCAGGCCCCAGGTCTGGCGCGACCAGTAGGACCGAATCAACTCGTAGGAACTGATGCCCACGATCTCGTGGTTCACCCCGTCGGACTCCGGTAGCGACCCACCTCAGTCGATCCAGATGCGAAAGGGCCGGGCTAGGGCCAGCCACTCACCGATGCGGTGCTGGCAGTTCTTCTAAACGGCGGACCTTAGGGATCTGGCGGCGGAGTCCAGTGAGGTGGCAAGGCTCGACTCAGTGTCAGTTAGAACCGCCGCGGCCTCGATGACGTGGTCGAGCCGGGTAGCAGCGGTCGAGCCCTTGTGTACGGCCGCCTGAGCGACTGATGTCCATGCTGCAGCCGCTCGGTGAGCATCTCTGGCAAGGTCGCTGGTTGCAGCATCGCCGGTCAGTCGGGCGATCTCGTCGCAGCCACACGCGAGTAGTCGTCGGAACAGGCCACCACCCGTACCTGCCTTCTCGATGAATGCACCAAGACTGAATAGGTGGACTTCGAGCACGTCGGAGGGCAGCTCATGCCAGAGCACCACGTCAGAGGATAGTGCTAGGGCTGCGTCTATTCCGTGTGTCCCCGAGTGTTCGACAGGGCCGGCGATCGTGGATCCTGCGGGCGCGCGCATGCATGCCGCAGATTGCGCGAACGCCTCCGCAGCCACGACGGCGATTGACGGTAGCGCCTCGGGCCAGTCAATGCGGAAGAGCGTATGTCGGGTCGGCTCGGGGAAGGTCATCGAGCGTCGGGCTCGCGCCAGCGCGTCGAAGGGAACCTGTTGAATTTCGACGCGATCGTTGTCTGCGACGTAAGCGATTTCTGCGTCGCTGTCGTAGCCCACTATGACGATATCGTGGCGACTCATGCGCAACTGAACGCGCAGGTAGGGCAATTCAGCAATTTCGGCCCACACGAGCGCGGGCCGGCCGCGGTCGAGTTCGTCGCGGACGAGATCCCACCCTAGCTGGGGATCGTCGGTGGACCGGACCTCCACCGTAGCGCCGAGACGGCGGGGGAGGTCCATCTCGAAGTCAGGACCACGTCCTACCAGATACAACGGCGGCACGAGGGCGTCGGTGCGAACATACGTGAGCGAGAGTGCTCCGCCCAGAGCGAACACCAGACCCTCGTTCGGTGGCCCGTCGAAGCCTAGTCCCGACCACTCCATCAAGTCGCGCATCGCGC
>NZ_LIYC01000070.1:405-9202 GCF_001418765.1 Gordonia sp. HS-NH1 | reverse complement strand
CGGCCAGTCCGCGATACAGGGTCTCCACGAGGTCGGCGGCGGTGAAGTACCGCACTTTGTGTCCGGCGTGTACTGCGGCGATCCCCAGCCCGATCAGGGTGTGACTCTTACCCGTCCCGGCTGGGCCGATCAAGGCCAGATTGTGTTGGGCTCGAACCCATTCCAGTGAGGATAGGTATTCGAAGGTATTGGCCGGGATGGAGGATGCGGCCACGTCGAACGATTCCAAGGTTTTGGTGACCGGGAACCCGGCAGCTTTTAGTCGGTTGCGGATGTTGGAGGCATCACGAGCGGCGATCTCGGCTTCGACCAGGGTTCGCAGTACTTCTTCGGGTGTCCATCGCTGGGTTTTCGCGGTGAGCAGGACCTCGGGTGCGGTGCGGCGGATCGAGGCGAGCTTCAATCGGCGTAGCGCTTGGTCGAGGTCGGCCGGTAGTGGCGGCACTGTCTGAGGTGCAACGGGTGTCGATGTTGTGGTGGTCATGACACCTCCTTGTCGCCGGCGCCGAGCTTGTAGGCATCCAGCGAGCGGGTGGGCGCGGTAGGCAGGTGCCCGAGCAGTGCTGTGCCGGCCGGTCGCGGGTTGGGGGTGCCGGCTCCGGCATCGAGGATCGAGCGCACATCGGCGGCCTTGAACCGTCGGAATGCCACCGCCCTGGTCAGGGCGGTGAGCACCTGTTCGTGGCCGTGGGAGGTGACGAGCCCGAGGATGTCGTCGAGTTCACCGCCCAGGCGGGTGTTCCCGATGGCCGCGGCACCGACCAGGAACTGCTCAGCAACCTCACCGAGATCGCAGAACTGCTTCTCTGCTGCGGTTTTGGGTCGTGGTGCACGACTGGGCGGGGTGCGTGGCCCCCCGTAGTGGGCATCGTTGAGGACGACCTCTCCGGGTGCGGCCAACAGATGATCGGCGACCACCTCACCGGAGGCAGGTTCGGCGATCAGGAGCCGTTCACCGTCCTGGATGAGGGTCACGGTGGTGCCGATGAGCCGGTTGGGTACCGAGTAGCGGGCCGAGGCGTACCGGATACAGGAGAGGCGATCGACCTTACGGGTGACCGGCGGTGGACCGACCTGGGCCCGCAGAGACGGCAACGGGCTCAATGTGTCTCGTTCGATCGTGAGTTGGTCAGCAGGCACGCACAGTGTGTCGCTGTGACGGCGGGTGTTGACCTCGACACACCAGTCCCGCGCGGCCCGGTTCGCTGCGTGCACATCCAGCTGCACGTCGTCACGACCAGCAGCGATCTTGGCTTCGGTCCACAACGGCTGCGCCAGATCCGACTGCGCGTACCCGCAGAGGTTCTCCACGATCCCTTTCGATTCCGGATCGGCGCCGTGACAGAAGTCCGGGGAAAACCCGTAGTGGGTGGCAAACCGCACATACGTGGGGGTGGGTACGACGACGTTGGCGACGACTCCACCTTTGAGGCAACCCATCCGATCAGCGAGTACCTTGTTGGGCACTCCACCGATCTCTTCTAACGCTTCGGCGATGAATCCGAGTGTGGTGATGGATGTTTCGTTGGTGGCGAACCGAACGAACCGCCACCGCGAGAACGCCAACACCGCGCAGAAGATGTGCAGCCATGGACAGCGGTTGCAGTGCCCCGCGATTCGGTGGGAGTTTTGTCGAAGCTATTGCGTCGAAGGAGAAGAACCAGCCGGCACCGCCGCATGTGGTCTTCGATGACCTCGTCAGCCCGAACAGGCAGCCGTCACGCCCATGGCTACATCTGTACGACGACGAGGTTGCGCCGACGGTCCTCGAAGCGGCGCGACCCAGGCGGGTGGTGTGGTCGTCGTTGTGGACGAAGCGACCGGATGCTCAAGTGGTCTTCGATCTGAGCGGCGGGCGTAGTGGTACCAATCTGCGGTGGACGCTGCTCACGGAGCAGCCCGCACCGGATGACCGCCAATTGCGTCACCTGTGCCAACGCATCGGCAACCTGATCAACGCCAACCTGCGTTACACGTACGGCCAGTAGCCTCAGCCATGCGGGTCAGTCGTAGAACGGCTGGCTCTACCGTATCGGTCGGCGGGGTAAGGGCAGCGTGGACAGGTCGATGCATCAAATGAGCTAGTAGTGACTAACTTGACATAATATCTATTATCGGCTAAAAACGAGGCTAGTGGAAGGCTAGTATTGCGGCTATCATGTAGCCATGACGACAGTGCCACTCGGTGAAGCTAAGGACAAGCTCTCCGCGCTGGTCGACAGCGCCGAGAGCACGCACGACATCATCACGATCACCAAGCACGGCAAACCCGCCGCGGTGCTGATGTCGGCCGACGACCTCGAATCGCTGCACGAGACGATCTACTGGCTCTCACGCGCCGGCGTCCGCGACGACGTCGCTACCGCAGACGCCGAGTACGCGGCCGGTGAGACCGTCTCCATCGACGACCTGCGCGCCGAACACGGCATGCCGCCGAAATGAGCGACGCTCCGACAGACTCGTCCGCCCCGTACCGGGTTGAGGTCGCATCCCCAGCTCGACGCGACCTTCAACGACTCCCATCCCGGATCGTCCACGCCGTCATCGAATTCATCTCCGGGCCGCTCGCCGAGAACCCCCACCGGCTTAGCAAGCCGCTGCGCGACGACCTCGCAGACCTTCACAGCGCCCGCCGCGGCGATTATCGCATCCTGCTCCGCATCGACGACCCCAACCACACCATCGTCATTGTCAGAATCGACCACCGAGCCCACGCCTACCGCACCTGAGTCTGGTGCGTTGAATTCTCAACCGACCCGGCGGTACTTCCTGTGCATTGCCTGCTTCGTCGTTCCAAGGAGCGTGCCGATCTCTGCCCACGACAGTCCTGCCAGGCGTGCCCGCCGCACCGCGACTTCCTCCTCGCGGGCAATCTCCCGTCGCCAATCTGCGACTCGGGAAAGCTGCTCGATTGGTGTCTCGTCGTCGTCGCCGCGGTCCAGTCCAGTCCTCATGCAGACCAGCGTGCCCGTGTCTCCGCGATCCGTCAACATTGGTTGACGGAAACCAGTTTGAATCACTGCTCGTCGTCAGTACCCGCATTCCTGGGCTGTCGACCAGCTCTAAGACCTCATCATCGCGCTGCAACGCCAGGTCAGCATGATCATCGCCGCCTCAAGACCACTTGTAGTGGTGACGATGGAGTGATCGTAAGCGGAACACGCACTATCCATCACCGCTGTGCGAGCTGTCAGCCTCGCCATCGGTGCTATCCGGGGGTCCCGAGCGACGGTCCGGCCAGTTGGAAGGGTCGGGCAGCAAGCTGCGATCACCACCGAAGGCATCGCCGAGCCCGAAACCGCCATTGCGAATGGCCATATCCAGTCCTGAAGACTTCCACAACCTGGAAGCCACGTCATCGAAAGCTCCAGGGTTGGTCTTGCTTAGCGACAGCAACGCGTCGTTCAGAGCACCCTCTTAGCGAAGAATGCCTGTGCGGCGACGACTCCGACTGCGAACGAGCTGCAGCACGAATGGCCGAGGCCCACCTGCCTAACGCCCACCAGCTCCTGACGATGCTCGCCGACACCCTCGGCTACAGCCTCACCAAGCGGTAAGTAGGAACGAAGCCTCCCGCTGCCCGGACATCCCAGGCAGCGGGAGGCTTTCGCTCATACGTGGTTATGCCTGCGTGAGGCGGTCCTCGCGCTCGCGGACCAGTCGCACGATCCCCTGGAACACGCGGTACCCGCGTGCCCGCTGGTACCCGCTCACCGCTCGGTCGTACACCGCCGCGACCGGAAGGGTCTCCGACTCCAGACCGCGGTCCTCGACCAGCTCCTCGTAGATCGAGTTGAACGGAGCGATCCAGTTGTTCAGGCGGCGATCGGGACCGTAGTCGCCCAGCCGGTACACCGACTCCCGCGAGACGAACCCGCCGTTGCGGATGAGATTTTCGCGCTAAACAAGTTCTCTTACGAACCGGCCCTCGGTGCCATAGATTGAGCCGGGACTCACCGTAAGGTGGGTCGATGGTAGCCACTTTCGCCGTATCGCGTGCAGGCAAGGCCCAGGTCGTCGCCGCCGCTATCATCGGCTTCGTAGTCGGGATGTTCGTCGTGATCCCGCTCGCCCATCTGACACGGAGCTGGCTGGGCTTGTCGGAACCCACCGCCGCGCCCCTGGATGCACCGGTGGACAGGCCGCTCATCGCCACGTACTGGGTTCCGTGGTTGCTGGCATGGGCGGTGCTACTCCTTCCCGGGATCGCGGTTATGCTCCCGGCACGCACCCGTTGGGCTGGCTGGGCGTACTCGCTCGCGGCTGGCGTAACGGCCGGAGTGATCGCGCTACTCGGGGCATGGACCGATTGGGGCTTGGGATAGACCTTGTCGATCAGGACTGCTTCTTGCAACTCGCCCTAGTTCAACACGTCCCGTTACCAGTTGAAAAATGCTGGGGGACAGGGCTTTAGCTAGCCAGATAGACATAGGCCCGTCGGCGTCACAGGCCGAGCTGCTGGCGCAGCGTGGCGAGGTCCTGTTGAGCGACGTCGAGGATCTCGGCGGCCGCCGGCGGGCAGTATCTGATCGCCTTGTCGTTTTCCGTGATGACCAGGTGGGTGTCACCGGCCAGGATGAAGTGGGCCTTCTTGCCTTTGCGGTGGGCGGCGCACGGACGCTCGTGATTCGTGCGGGGCGTCTCGACACGGACGTGGCGCAGGATCGCTTTGGTGGTGGGCATGCTGACTCCTTTGGGGCACGGTACGGGTGAGGTTTTACCCGCGTTGGGACAGTTGGGATCTCAACGTGTCGCGGACGGTGTCGGCGATCTTGTCGATGCGTTCGAAGATGGTGGTCAACTGCTCGCCCGACCACTCGCCGCGGGTGCCGTTGGGCATGCCCACCGCCTCGTTGATCGCCGCGGCCAGACGGCGGATTGCGATGACCGTGTTGTGCTGACGCGGGCCGCCCGTGACGGCCATCAGCTGGTGACCCCGGGTCGGGAGGTCGAGGTCGGCCAGAATTCGGTTGGCGACCGCCTTGGTGCGCTGGTTGACCCGGGTCTTGGCCGATTGTCGTGCCCGCTGCGGGGAGACCGGGATCGGCTGCGGCGCAGGGGGTGCGGCTGCTGCCTGCTGCGCCAGCAGGCGTTGGCGTAGCTGCTCGCGGTCAACGACGTCGCCGACACGAATGCCGGGGGCGACTTCGCGGTTCAAGATCTCGTCGAGGACCCGGTCGTCGGTGGGATCAAGGTAGGTCTGCTCGACGAAGTCGGTGAGGATCTCGTTGTCGACGAGCATGCCCTCGTCGAATCGGCGGGCACGCGGTTCGCCATCACCGTTGCCATCGCCGTCATCGTCGGTGGTGCCGGCAACCCATCCGTGCACCAAGGCTTGGTCATCGAGGTCGAGTTCGCGGAATTCTGACCAGCGGGCGTCGTTGTTGAGTCCGATGTGGGACACGATGTGGCCCTGGTTGTCGGGGTGCTCGGGGGCCGCCTCCTGCACCACGCGCATCACCCGGCCGACAAACTGGATGTAGGGCGCCAGGCTGCGGAAGGGCCGGAAGATCGCCGCGACACTCAGGCGCGGGTGGTCGAAGCCCTCACCGAGCATCTGCACCTGCACGACGCAGTCGAGCTGCCCTTGGCGCAGCCGTGCGATGACGGCGTCCTGGTCGTTTTCGTCCATGTCGGAATGGATCTCGGCCGCGCGGTATCCGCATTCGTTGTAGATCGCGGCGACCTGGCGGGCATGGTCGACCGAGCAGGCCGCGGCGATGATCTGGTGCTGGATACCGGTCTGGGCGCGCATCCGGTCACACGCCTGGATGCTGGCCTCCACGATGTGGCGGTTGCACTCGGTACTCAGCGCCACGCCGCGGCGGAACCAGGCCTCCTCGCGCAGTTCCAGGACTTCGTCGAGGGTGTGGCGGCGGGTGTCGTCACGGTAGGTGAAGTACAGCTCGGCGGGGGCGACGTTGCGGGAGTGGATCTGCTTGATGTAGCCGGTGATCATCGCCCGGGTGAACGGGTACCGGTAGACGATGTCGCCGTGCAGCTGCTGCTGGTCGGAGCGAAACGGGGTGGCGGTCAGGCTGACGACCTTGGCATTGGGGAAGCGCCGGAACACCTTCTGCCAGCTTTCGGCGGCAGCGTGATGGCCCTCATCGACCAGGATCATGTCAAAAAAGTCCTCCGGGAACTGCGGAAGCCACCGGTCGGCCTGGCTGGCCAGCTGCTGGATGTTGCAGACCACGAAGTCACTTTCGATCGCGTCGTGGACGTTGGCGTTTGGCCCGTCCAGGACGGCCATCCACGGCCCTGCGGTGAAATCCGACAACACCCGACACTTGGTCCAGAAACACTGCGGGCTGGTGATGTCCACGGCATCGGCGACCCCCTTACGGATCGTCAAGTTCGGCGTGATCACCAGCGTGCGACCACGGGCGATGCCGAAGGGCAGAGTCGCCATGATGCCGGTCTTGCCGCACCCGACTGGAATCTGCACGATCGCCGGGGTGGCGTTCTCAGCGAAGTGCTCGCGCACAGCACGGTGGGCCTCGCGCTGTGGCTCCCGCAACGCCGCGTTGGCCTCGACGTCCGCGTTGGCGGTGACGAACACACTGCTGTTGGCGCCAGCCGCGGCGGCCTCCTGGGCACGGCGATACTCCAGCCGGAACGGCTCCAGGTCGGCGCGCCGGTAATACCGGTAATCACTGCCGGGGCGCCGCAGCGCAGGCAAGGTGCCGTCACGATCCCATCGCCGCAGCGTCTGGGCGGACACCCCGAGATAAGCAGCCGCCTCCGCGACTCGCAGAAAACCTTGTTCAGCCATGATTAAAACTATACAACATTATACAACTCTAACAAGTATCCACTGCGTATATTGCCGCGCGCAAATGAGCTTCAACCTCGACACACTCTCCCGCTCACACGTCAGGTCACCTGGACGGGCCGGGCCCTCGAGGCCGACAAAGTCACCACAGCGTCCCGCTACATCAGTCGGGCAGGTAGGTGCGAGGCAGGAGTGCCGAAGTGATCTGCGGTACCCGATTTTCGTTGACGTAGATCACACATTGCAGATAGCGTGTCCACCACTTGCTGGTCTTGGGGGGCGAGTGAAGGTGGTGACGGTGCGTAGGTTTGGTATTGCCCTGGCCTCGTTAGTAATTGCCGCATTAATGTGGATCGGCGCAGGCGCGGTACGCGCGGACGTCTTCCATGGTTACTGGATCTACGGGAAGATCCACGAGGAATACGAACAAGCCGGTGGTTACAACTTCTTCGGCAACGCCACCATCCCCGAGTCAAACACCCAGAACGGCGGCAAGTTTCAGAAGTTCGTCAAGAACAGCTCGATCTACTGGCACTCCGCCGTGGCCGGCGGGCATGCCAACCAGATCGGTGGACTTATTCGCGATGCGTGGGGCCGAGTAGGTTGGGAGACTGGGTATCTGGGCTATCCGATCACCCGCGAGTTCGGCGTCAACGGCGGGCGCGCGAATCACATGGTGGCCGGGTCGATCTACTACTCGGCCACGACCGGAGCTAAAAACGTGTGGCTGGGAATCCGCGACGTCTGGGCCGATTCAGGCTGGGAGAACGGGCGATTCAAGTTTCCCACTGAAGACACCCGCACCACCACCTGCTCGGTCTGGGCGCAAGACTTCCAGGGCGGCACTGTGCTCTACAAGGACACGGGCGTCGGCGGCTACTTCCTACCCAACAACGACGTCGATGGGCAGCGCCTCGCCTACAGCACCGGCGGCGGTTTCCTCTACGGCGCCGAGCTGCAATCTGCGGTGAACTCCTGGAACCAACTCAGTCCTATCACGGTCGCGCCGGTAGGTGTGTTCGAGGTTGCCGATGTGGCGATCTCGACGGAAAACCGATCCGATGTGAGCTGGTCTGGGCTGCACACGCGCTACAACGCGCCGCTGACCAGCACTATCCAGATCAACATGCACTACGTGCAGGGCTACTCATCGGCGAGGAGAGCGGGGGTGATCGCCCACGAGATTGGGCACGCACTGGGACTGTTCCACACCTGCTCCAACGACCTGATGGCAGATAATGACGGGGCCCGCGGAACGTCCTACACGCCCACTGGGCTCACCCGCGACCTCTACCACAACAAGTGGGGATTCTGATGACCACCAACCACCGAGCAACACGACCGGCGGCCCTCACGCTCGGCATCGTCGGCATCTTCGCCGCTGCCACCCTGGCCGCGTGCGGCGAACAAACCGTCAATGAGGGCATCCCTCCCCTCGAATCGGCCACGGCCACCTCGACCGCCCATGCGGACTCGATCACCGACACCTCTGACCTACGCAACCTGATGGCGATCTCGACGCACGTCTTCACCGGCCGCGTCGAATCAGCCGCCGGCACCAAGGCACTCGGGCCACTCCCCGAAACTCAGTACAGCGTGCTCACCAAAACGGCGATCAAAGGTGAAGTCCCCGAGAGCGTGGTAGTCAACCAGCAAGGCGGAGTCAAAGACGGTGTCTACATTTCCGTCAACGGCGACAGACCTCTCAAGGTCGGCCAGTGGTACCTGTTCGCCACCCGCTACCTCGAGTCAGAGAAGTGGTACACCCTCGTCCCTGTCGACGGCCGCAAGCCTGTGACTGAACAACAAGCCCGCGACAGAGCCTCCGCGCCCCTAGCCGCAGCTGAGGCCGCGTTGCGCGCCAACCCCCAAAACCGGCTCGCACCACCGGCCCCACCGAGCCCGTCGATGACCTTTCCGATACCCCAACCCGGCGACCGCAACCCGCCACCACCCTCACCGGCGCCAACCGGTTAATCATCCGGTGGTCAGGGTGTATGAACCGTCCTGGATCGGATG
>NZ_LIYC01000070.1:0-343 GCF_001418765.1 Gordonia sp. HS-NH1 | reverse complement strand
TGAACCGTCCTGGATCGGATGGAGACCTCGTTTAGGCCACCGCCATCTCGGAGGTGGCTGTCTCACGGTAGCGCCTCTCGTACTCAATGGGCGGGCAGTAGCCGATCGATGAGTGCAGCCGCTCGGTGTTGTACCAGTGCACCCAGGCGGCGGTCTCGCGCTCGACTTCTGCGCGCCCGGTCCACGATCGCTGGCGCTCGATCAGTTCGGTCTTGTACAACCCGATGGCTGATTCCATCAACGCATTGTCGAGTGCATCGCCGACCGACCCGATCGATCCGGCCAAGCCGGAGTCGCGTAATGCTTCGGTGAACGCCAGCGCTGTGTACTGACTTCCGGCATC
>NZ_LIYC01000007.1:0-180192 GCF_001418765.1 Gordonia sp. HS-NH1 | reverse complement strand
CTTTCTCATGGCCATGGACAACAGATTAAGCAGGCACTGGAGACTACCTACTTTCCACATCTTGACTTCGCTGGAGCGGACCAATCGCACCACAAACTGTCTCGTGCTGTGGCCGCGGTGGCTATGGCTGACCGGTCGGGCCTACCGGCAGAGACGGTCTCTAAGTCGGTTACAGACAACGCCGGAGACAACGGAATCGACGGCGTCATCTACGCGGCTGACCGAGCCACTATGGTTTTCGTGCAAAGTAAGTGGTCCGAAACAGACAAAGGGCTAAGTTCGGGCGATGTTCTGAAGTTTGTCCATGGCGTCGAGCAGTTGATGAACATCGACTGGTCTGGGTTCGGTGGACCAATCGTTGCGCGCAAGTCGGAGATCGAAGACATCCTTTTTCAGCCTGGCACTCGGGTTGAACTGGTACTGGCCACCACCTCAACCGCCGACCTTGCTGTTGAACAAGTTGAGATACTCGAGAAGTTCTGCGGCAAGATGAATGATTCGTCTGATTTGGCTAGCTACCTTTACCTGAACCAAGGACGTCTACATCAAAGCGTAGTGTCTCGGGCCGGTTCGCAGATTGACTTAAGTGTGAACCTTCGAAACTGGGGTAGCTATCGTGAGGCGGGGTGCGTCGCCTACTACGGCACGGCTTCGGCTCAGGAAGTCGTTGGATGGCATCGTTCATTTGGGGATCTGCTGTTTTCTCGCAATATTAGAGGTGCGCTCGCAGGCACTGAGGTTAACTCATCGATCGCACAGACGGCTGGTTCAGACCCGGCGCGGTTCTGGTTTTTCAATAATGGGATTACAGTCATAGCTGAGTCGTTCGA
This sequence comes from Gordonia sp. HS-NH1, assembly GCF_001418765.1. Taxonomy (NCBI): domain Bacteria; kingdom Bacillati; phylum Actinomycetota; class Actinomycetes; order Mycobacteriales; family Gordoniaceae; genus Gordonia; species Gordonia sp. HS-NH1. The sequence continues at coordinate 179,362 of NZ_LIYC01000007.1, read as the reverse complement.
ACAAGCACCTTACGTGAATCAAAAGTCGGGGAACTTTACCTTTTCCCGGGCAAGTGTGGTCAACGGTGCGCAGACGGTGAGTTCGCTGACGGTGGCATCGAGTGTCAAACCCGAACTGATTGAATCGGCAGATATCTTTGTACGATTTGTAACGTTGGACGACCCTGACGGAGATTTTGCTCGGCTCGTCACTCGGCGCACCAACACGCAGAACAGGGTGGGCGGACGTGAGTTTGTTGCTCTGGACCCGGAGCAGGAACGAATTCGAATGGAGTTCGCGGCTTCCGGCTTGCGTTACGCTTACCGGTCAGGTGAGACTGTTTCGGACACAAGCAAGGGATGCGACCTGACAGAAGCAACGATCGCAATGGCCTGCGCTGCCGGCATCGACGAAGCTGTCCTGGTGAAGAGGGAGTTGAGTCGACTCTGGGAGGACACCGGTAAGCGCCCGTACACGAAACTATTCAATTCATCTATTACTGCAACTCACGTCTGGACCGCGGTTGAAGTCATGAGACGTGTGGACAGAAGAATTGAACAGCGGAAGCGTATCGTGGATGGGCGTGACCGAAGCATTCTCGTACATGGAAACAGATTTATTCTATGGTCAGTTATGGATCACTTCTCAGTTCGATCGGTGAAACCGCGGAGTGACTTCAACATTCCGTTCGCTGAAGACGCGATCGACGAGGCAGCGAAAATTGCGCTCGATGTGGTGAGTGACGTTGTGAATCGCAAGTTCCCTGATGCCTACCCTCAGCCACTGTTCAAAAACCAGACGAAATGCCGCGATCTCGGCCCTGATCTCGCTGAGGTCATCAAAGCGCGCTGTACGTGACCGGTGCCTTGGTAGAGATATACGGTATCGGTTGTTGGGGGAGTGTCCCGGTCAAGGTCGAGCGAGGAAAGTGCAGACATCCTCTTACTTTGCTTCCGTGGCGGGCGGCGGGCTCTACAGTGCATCGCATGGCAGAACCGGAGAACCGACAGTCGCCGGAGGGGTTGAGCCGACTCATCGCGTTTGCCGACGCGGTGGTCGCGATCGCATTGACCCTGCTCGTGCTCCCGCTCGTCGACATCGCCAACGATCTGCGCGAGGACTCGTCGGTCGGGGAGGTGGTGTCGGACAGGTCGATCGAACTGGTCAGCTTCTTCGTCAGCTTCGCCGTCATCTGGATCCTGTGGCGCCAGCACCATCAGACGATGGAGTACTTCCGCGCCTACGACCGGACGTTGATGAACCTCCACTTCATCTGGCTGCTGACGATAGTCGCGTTGCCATTCGCGACCGCCCTCGTCGACGGCGCACACGTCGAGCAGGCCAACATCCTCTACATCGGCGTGCTGGCTGTCTCCGTGGCCTCGCTCATCGCGATCGCCGAGTGGGGCCGCCGGCACCGGGGATTGCTCGCCGACGACGCCGCGACCGATCGCTGGGCCGCCTCGGCGAGCGGACTGGGAACGCTTCTGATCCTCGCGTTCGCACTGGTCGTCGCGATCGTGTTCCCGCGCAGCGGAAATCTCCCACTGGTACTGCTGGTGCTCACCGACCCGATGGAGCGCCTGATCGCGCGACGACGCGGCAGACAGGGCTGACCGTCGTCAGTGCAGGGAGCGGGCGAGCTCGGCCACCGCGGTGTGGGGTGCACCGAACATCTGCGAGGTGCCCTGGGCGCGCTTGAAATACAGCTGGATGTCGTGTTCCCAGGTGATGCCGATCCCGCCGTGCAACTGGATCGCCTCGCCCGCGACACGACGACAGACGTCGGAGCAGTAGACGTGGGCGGCCAGTGCCAGTTCCGCGGCGTCGGGATCGCCGGCGGCGATCGCGGCGACCGCGGCCCGGGCGATGGACCGGGCCGTCTCGACCGACACGTACATGTCGGCCATCCGGTGTTTGAGCGCCTGGAACGATCCGATGGTGCGACCGAATTGCTTGCGCGACTTGGTGTAGTCGACCGTGAGGTCGAGGGCTCGCTGGGCGCCCCCGACCTGCTCGGCGGAGAGCAGTGCCCACGCCAGCGCACGGAGGCGGGGCGCGAGGTCGTCCGGTGCCGGGATCGCCGAGGACGCCACCTCGTCGAACCGCACCGACGACAGCGCCCGGGTGGGGTCGAGCACGGGCATCGGCGACACCGAGACGCCCTCCGCATCGGCGGGCACCTCGTGCAGGGTGACGTGCGTGCCGGGGCCGGCCGCGAGCACGAGGAACAGGTCGGCCGACTCGCCGTCGACGACGAAATGTGCGGTCCCGGACAGCAGCCCGGCGTCGGCGCGCACTCCGGGGGTCTGCCAGCCGCGCTCATCGGCCCAGCACAGCGCGGCGGTCCGTTCGCCCGCGGCCAGGGCGGGCAGCAGTCGCGACGACGCGTCGTCGTCGGCCGCGATGAGGATCGTGCCGGTGGCCAGTGCGGAGCCGAACGCCGGGACGGGACTCAGTGCGGCGCCGAGTTCCTCGAGTACCGCGGCCGACTCCACCCACGACGCCCCGGCACCGCCGAACCGTTCGGGTATCGCCAGCGCGGCCACACCGATCTCGGTGCACAGCGTCTGCCACAGACCTGAGTCGATCCGCCCGGGAGCGGACATGGCGGCGCGGACCGCTGTCGAGTCCCCGCGGCGACGCAGCAGATCCCGCACAGCGTCGACGAGTGCCTCCCGTTCCTCGGCGCCGATCGCCGGGGACGGAGGCAGGGTCTCGGTGCCGCGGCTTTCGGTGCCGGTACTGACGGTCACAGCGTCTCCAGGATGCGTTGGCGGTGTACGGCGGGCGAGCCCCAGGCGTTGAGCAGTGCCCGGGTCTTGGTGATGTACAGCGAGATGTCGTGTTCGGCGGTGTAACCGATCGCGCCCATCACCTGCAGCGAGCGCCGGGCCGACAGGTCGGCGGCCTCGGCGGCCGCGACCTTGGCCGCGGACACGTCGCGGGAGACGTCGGTGCCCTCCGGGACCTGACCGTCGATGCCCAGGGCGGCCGCGTGGACGAGGGGACGCGCCATCTCGATGGCGATCGCCACGTCGGCGAGGTGATGCTTGACGGCCTGGAAGGACCCGATCGGGCGGCCGAACTGCTTGCGCGACTGGGCGTATTCCGACGCGATGGACAGCATGGCCTGACCCAGACCGAGCAGCTGCGCGGCTGTGGCCAGCGCACCCGCGTCGGCGGCGTCGGCGGCGTCGACGCCGGTCGCGAGCACCTCCCCGGCGGTGACCCGGGACAGGGTGCGCGTGCCGTCCACCGAGGCCTCGGTGCTCAGCACGGTCGCGCGTGAGAGCACCCCGTCCACGACGAGATAGACGTCGGCGGAGGCGGTATCGGCGGCCAGTGGCTGGAGCGGTCCGATCGCACACGTCGCCAGTCGCCCTTCGGCGAGGTCGCTGAGCGGACCCGACACGTCGGCGTCGTGCAGCAGGATCGGCAGCACGGCGACGCTCTCGACGATCGGGCCCGGGGCGCAATGGCGTCCGAGCTGTTCGACGGCGACGACCATCTCCACTGCCCCGGCACTGCTGCCGCCGTGTGATTCGTCGATCAGGAGTCCGCTGATGCCGGCATCGGCGAGCTGTGAGTAGACTTTGGCGACGGCCGCGCGGTCACCGGCCGCCCAGGCACGTGTGGCGGTCGGCATGTCGGCCTTGCCCAGCATCGCATCCACCGTCGAGGCGAGGTCTGTGTGAATGTCGGAGAGTCGGAAGTCCATGTGTTTCACCGATCTCCGCGGGGAAGGCCGAGCAGGCGTTCGGCGATGACATTGCGCTGGATCTCGTTGGTGCCCGCATAGATCGGCCCGGACAGTGAGAACAGGTAGCCGTCGGTCCACTGGTCGTCGAGTTCGGCTGCGGGACCCTGCAGGTCGAGCGCGGTCTCGTGGGCGGCGATGTCCCACTGGGACCAGAAGACCTTGTTGATCGACGACTCCATGCCGAGGGAGCCGCCGGCCGCGAGGCGACTCACGGTCTGATAGGTCGACAGTTCGTAGGCACGCGACCCGATCCACGCATCCGCCACGCGCGCATCGGTGTTCGCCGTCGGTGGGACGGCGTCGCGGTTCGACCGCCAGAGCTCGACCAGGCGGTCGGTGGTGGCCAGGAACCGGCCGGGTGCGCGCAGCGACAGTCCGCGTTCGTTGGCCGCGGTGCTCATCGCGACCCGCCACCCGTTGTCCACCTCGCCGATGACACCCGACTCGCCCGGATTCGACGGGTCGTCGGGGACGAAGACGTTCTCCAGGAACAGCTCGGCGAACCCGGCCTCGCCGTCGAGCTGCGCGATCGGACGGACGGTCACGCCCTCACCGCGCAGGTCGAACATGAAGTAGGTGAGACCCTTGTGACGCTGTGCCTGTTTGTCGGTGCGGAACAGGCCGAAGGCCCGATCGGCGAAACTCGACCGCGAGCTCCAGGTCTTCTGGCCGTTGAGCAGCCAGCCGCCGTCGGTGCGCACGGCGGTCGATCGCAGCGATGCGAGGTCGCTGCCGGCCTCGGGTTCGCTCCACGCCTGACCCCAGATGTCGTCGGCGTTGGCCATCCGCGGCAGGATGCGTTCCAGCTGAGCGGGACTCGCGTGCTCGAACAGGGTGGGTGCGAGCAGGAAGATGCCGTTCTGACTCACTCGCCCGGGCGCACCGGAGCGGTAGTACTCCTCCTCGAAGATGACCCAGTGCAGCAGCGGGGCGTCGCGGCCGCCGTACTCCTCGGGCCAGCTGACGACCGACATCCGGTCGGCGGCCATCGTCCGCTCCCACTCGCGGTGTGCCTCGAATCCCTCGGCGGTGTCCATCGACGGAAGTGGTTCGCGCGGAACGTTGTCGGCCAGCCAGGCGCGGACCTCGGCCCGAAAGGCGTCGGCGGCGTCGTCGAAGAGCAGGTCCATGATCAGCTCCCCGATGCCGCTGCGGTTCCGGTGGACGCCGACGCCTTCATCGACTTCGCGTCCATGCCGCCGAGCGAATCGCCACCCGCCTCGGAGTTGGCGGCATGCGCGAAGTGGTGCCACCCGAACACCGAGTCCATGGCGGTGCGCAGCCCCATCTGGTCCTCGCAGATGTTGACGGCCTTCTTACTGAGGAACAGACCCTGCATCGGCATGGCGACGGCCTTCTCGGCGATCTCTTTCACCTTGGTCTCGAGCGCGTCGCGGGGGACGACGTGGTTGACCATGCCCCAATCAGCGGCCTGCGTCGCGGTGAAACGTTCGCCGGTGAACAGGATCTCCTTCGCCCGGCGCGGGCCGAGCACGAAGGCGTGCGCGAAGTACTCGACGCCGGGAATGCCCATCCGTGCGACGGGATCGGAGAAGAACGCGTCGTCGGAGGCCACGATGAAGTCGCAGATCCAGGCGAGCATGAGACCGCCCGCGATACAGGCGCCGTGGACCTGTGCGATGAGGGGTTTGGGGATGTCGCGCCACCGGCGGCACATCCCCATGTAGACCTCCATCTCGCGCGCGAGACGCTGGTCGGCCCCGGTCTTGTCGGTGTGGTCCCAGTGCAGGACGGCCGCGTTCTCGTAGTAGGTGTCGAAGTCGCGTTCCGGGGTGCCGATGTCGTGGCCGGCGGAGAAGTGCTTGCCGTTCGCGCGCAGCACGATCACCTTCACCGCGGCGTCGTCGACCGCCTTGCGGAAGGCCGCGTCGAGCGAATAGGTCATCACCGAGTTCTGCGCGTTGCGGTACTCCGGGCGGTTCAGCGTCACATAGGCAACCGCGCCCTCGGGTCCGCCGGTCTCGTAGGCGACCGGTGAGGTGTCCGGGCCCAGATCGTCGGGTCCGAGCGGAGGTGGGATGACGACGTCACTCATGCCCCCGAGACTAACCTAGCAAGTGCTTGGTTGGTAGTCGGTGTGGGTGATCGGCGGAACTGGCTCAGGGGATGACGACGCTCCCGCTGCAACTCGTGGACGGGATGCTCCAGAGCGCGTTGCGGTTGACCGCGCCGAAGGTGACGTTGACGCGACCCCTGCCGATCTGGCTGACGGGGATCACGAAGTAGTGGACGCCCTGGTAGGGCGGGTTCACGCGGACGTTGCTCACCTTCGAGCCGCGCTTGCCGGTGGCGAGGTTGTGCCAGTCCAGGCGTGCGGAGGACTGGTATCCGCCGGGGAAGTAGCTGGTGAAGTCGGTGGCGATGTAGGCATTGCCGGCGTACGTGCTGACGATGGTGCGCCGCGCCAGGAATGGGACGTCGACGACGTTGGGGCTCAGGCCGATGCAGTTCGACAGCGGATACTCGCGCGTCACCGCGTTCGCCTCGCCGGTGGCAGCGGCGCCGAGGCCGGCGGCCGAGGTCAGTGCGATGGCGGCCGCGGCCAACCGGGTGATCGTCTTCGTGCCGGGCATGTCTCGACTCCCTTGCTGGTGGCGGTGATCGGATGGCGTGATCACCGGTCAGTTTCCCCGTGGGAAGCCCGTTTTGTGTCGTTTCGGCGCAGCGTGTTCATTCGATCGGTGGATGGGTTCTCACCTGAGGTGGCGTGAGATCCCGTCGGCGGCAGCCCGGGTGGCCTCGCCCAGCCGGTGGAGCTCGTCGACGCGGAGCTCCCGGTTCGGGCAGACGACGATCGCCGCCACCACCCGCTGCCCGGCATCGAAGACGGGTGCGCCGATGGTGACCACCGGCACCCCGGTGTCGTCGGCTGCGCACGCGTCGATCTCCTCGGGCAGGTAGTCGATGACGGACAGCTCGGTGAGCAGGTCCCCGACCCTCGCGCGCAGGGTGTCCGACATGGTGTCGAGGGAGCTGAGGGCCTCGATCATCGCCACGTGGTCGTCGGTCATGCGCTCGATCGAATAACCGCGGTCGGCGACGACGTCGAGCACCATGCGGAGTCGTGTGCGGGTGGACTCCGCGGCCTGGCCGACCCAGTCCGACCGCGCGTCGTCCGGGTCGAAGGCGATGAACTCGCGGCAGATCGGCGGACGGAGTCGAATCCGGCTGCCGTTGCGCAGCCACGGATGTGGCGCGGACTCCGGGGTGAGGTGGGCCGGGAACGCATGCGAGGCGAGGGTGACCGCATCCGTCGAGGTCCGCCGCGCGACGAAACACGGGATGTCGAATCGGTCGCAGAGTTCGCGCGCCGCCGATGCGGCCCAGCGGACGAGGTGGTCGGCGCTCTCGGCGCTGCGGACGAGGCCGACGAAGGCCGGTCCGACGGCGAAGGTGCCTGCCGACGGATCCCGGATCAGCCACCCGCACTCGACGAGTTCGGAGACGACGGCATGGGCGGTGGCGCGCGACATCGAGGTCTGGCGGACGATCTCGGCCAGGGTCATCGACGGCTGCTCCGCACCCGCGAGGAGTTCGACGATGCGGACGACCCGGGCGGTCGGCGGCGACGCGGCGCGTGCCGGTTGACGCGCGGCGGAGAAGTCACCTACGGTTTGTGTCACATTGTCAACACTTAGTGTCGAATATTCGACATGTCAAGGGGGTTGCTCCGGTGGCCATCACCATCGATGCCGACGGCGAACGTCGTCTGGATCGCACCGAGTCCACAACCGATGGACGTCCGTTCCACCGCGGCTACGAGCTCTCGCACCTCGCCGCGCTCGAGGCCGAATCGGTCCACATCTTCCGAGAGGTCGCCGCCACCTTCGAACGGCCGGTTCTGCTGTTCTCCGGCGGCAAGGACTCGGTGGTGATGTTCCACCTGGCACGCAAGGCCTTCTGGCCGGCGCCGATCCCGTTCCCGCTCATGCACGTCGACACCGGACACAACTTCGACGAGGTGATCGAGTACCGCGATCGGGTGGTCGCCGACACCGGGGTCCGCCTGATCGTCAGCTCCGTGCAGGACGACATCGACGCCGGGCGGGTCGTCGAGCAGACCGGGCCGGGCGCCAGCCGCAACCGGCTGCAGACGACGGCGCTGTTGCGCGGTATCACCGAGAACCGTTTCGACGCCGTGTTCGGCGGGGCGCGTCGGGACGAGGAGAAGGCGCGGGCGAAGGAGCGTGTGTTCAGCTTCCGCGACGAATTCGGCGCGTGGAATCCGCGCGAGCAGCGACCCGAGCTGTGGCGGCTCTACAACGGACGTCACGCCAAGGGCGAGCACATCAGGGTGTTCCCGTTGTCGAACTGGACCGAACTCGACATCTGGCAGTACATCGCGGCCGAGGACATCGATCTGCCGGAGATCTACTACGCGCACCAGCGCGAGGTCATTCCCCGCGACGGCATGCTCCTCGCGAAAACCCGCTTCCTGCAGGAGTTCCCGGGCGAGGAGGTGCGGACCGAGACCGTGCGGTTCCGGACGGTCGGGGACGCCACGTGTACCGGCTGTGTCCTGTCCGGCGCCGACGACGTGCTGAAGGTGATCGAGGAGATCGAGGTGACCCGGCTGACCGAGCGTGGCGCCACGCGCGCCGACGACCGGATCTCCGAGTCGGGGATGGAAGACCGCAAGAAGGAAGGCTACTTCTGATGGGCGACCTCAACGCCGTCGGCGGCGCGACGGAGATGCTGCGGCTGGCGACCGCCGGTTCGGTGGACGACGGCAAGTCGACGCTCATCGGGCGACTGCTCTACGACTCGAAGGCGATCTTCACCGACCAGCTCGAGTCGATCGAGCGCACCAGCGCCGAGCGCGGTGACGAGTACGCCAACCTCGCCCTGCTGACCGACGGGTTGCGTGCCGAACGCGAGCAGGGCATCACCATCGACGTCGCCTATCGCTACTTCGCCACGCCCAGGCGGAAGTTCATCATCGCCGACACGCCGGGCCATGTGCAGTACACGCGCAACATGGTGACCGGTGCGTCGACCGCCGATCTGGCGATGATCCTCATCGACGCGCGCAAGGGCGTGCTGGAACAGACGCGGCGGCACGCCTTCCTGTCGTCGCTGCTCGGCATCCCGCATCTGACGGTCTGCGTGAACAAGATGGATCTCGTCGACTGGTCGCAGGAGCGGTTCGACGAGATCTGCGCGGACTTCGTCGATTTCGCGACCAAGCTCAACGTCGTGGACCTGACCTTCATCCCGATGTCGGCCCTGCGGGGCGACAACGTCGTCGACCAGTCCGCGGCGATGCCCTGGTACGAGGGGCGGCCGCTCCTGAATCATCTCGAGCACGTCTACATCGCGTCCGACCGCAACCTGATCGACACCCGTCTGCCCGTGCAGTACGTGATCCGGCCGCAACGCAGCGATGGTGCCGACCACCGCGCCTACGCGGGTACGGTCGCGGGCGGAGTGCTCGCCAGGGGTGACGAGATCGTGGTCTTGCCAAGCGGTTTCAGCACCACCATCACCGAGATCTGGGCGCCGGGAGGGCAGCCGGTCGACGAGGCCTTCGCGTCGATGGCCGTGTCCGTCGAACTCGCCGACGAGATCGACATCGTGCGCGGCGACATGCTGGCGCGGCCCAACAACCGTCCGTACGTCGGCCGCGACCTGGACGCGATGGTGTGCTGGTTCGCCGAGGACGCCGAGCTGCGACCGGGGAACAGATATCAGCTGCTCTGCGGCACCCGGCTGACCCGGGCGCAGGTGAACGGACTCAACTACCGCCTCGACGTCAACTCGCTGCACCGCGACGAGAAGGCGGAGGGGCTGTCGCTCAACGAGATCGGGCGTGTCGCCCTGCACACCCAGGAGCCGGTGACCTTCGACTCCTACCGGCGCAACCGGGACACCGGCAGCTTCATCCTGATCGACGAGGCCACCAACCGGACCGTCGGGGCGGGGATGATCACCGCGCCGGTGAGTCACGACAGTCACGTCGTGTGGCAGGCGACGAAGGTCACCCGCGAGCACCGTCCGCACCACGGCGCCACGATCTGGCTGACGGGTCTGTCCGGATCGGGCAAGTCGTCGCTGGCGGTCGAGCTCGAGCGGCGCTTCGTCGCCGAGGGGCGTCCGGCCTACCTGATGGACGGCGACAACCTGCGGCACGGGCTGAACTCGGATCTGGGCTTCTCCGACGACGACCGGCGCGAGAACATCCGCCGGACCAGTGAGGTCGCGGCGCTGTTCGCCGACTCGGGATCGGTGGCGATCGTCTCGCTCATCAGCCCCTTCGCCGAAGAGCGGCAGCGGGCCCGCGAGATCCACGCCGAGCGCGGGTTGCCGTTCTACGAGATCTTCGTCGACACCCCGCTCGCGGAGTGCGAGCGACGAGACCCGAAGGGGCTCTACGACCGCGCGCGGCGGGGGGAGATCAGCCAGTTCACCGGTATCGACTCGCCGTACGAGCGGCCGTCGAGCCCGGATCTGGTCATCACCCCCGACGACGGTCCGCCGTCCGAGGTCGCCGACCTGGTGCTGCGTAACCTGGGTCTGTGAGTGCGTGGAGCGCTGTCTCCATGCCGTCCCGGTACCCGACCGAGAGGAATCCCCGTGACCGACGATCGTGCCCTGGCCGGTGAACTGGCCACCGCCGCAGGTGAACTCCTGCTCGACATCCGGCGCTCCAGCGGATTGACGGGCAAAGAGCTCGGTCAGGAGGGTGACCGGCGGTCCGACGAGTTCATCCTCGGGCGTCTCGCGCAGGAGCGCCCGGACGACGCGGTGCTGTCCGAGGAGTCGGCCGACGACAAGTCGCGGCTGTCGGCGTCGCGCGTGTGGATCATCGATCCGGTCGACGGCACCCGCGAGTACGGCACGTACGAACCCGGCGGCGGTCGGACGGATTGGGCCGTGCACGTCGCGCTCTGGTCGGCGGACGAGGGACTGATCGCGGGTGCGGTCGCGCTGCCGGCCCTCGGGGTGACCTATCTCGACGACGGTTCGGCCGTCGAGCCCGTGGAGGGCCTTGCGTCACGCCCCCGGACCGGTGTCCCGCGCGTCGTCGTGAGCAGTTCACGCCCACCGGCCTTCGCCGACGAGGTGGCCGCGGCCATGGCGGGCGAGGTGCTGCCGATGGGGTCCGCCGGGGCGAAGGCGATGGCGGTCGTGCGCGGTGAGGCCGACGCGTACGTCCACGCCGGCGGCCAGTACGAGTGGGATTCGGCCGCGCCCGTCGCCGTCGCGAAGGCAAAGGGCCTGTGGTGCGGTCGGATCGATGGTTCGCCGCTGGTCTACAACAACGAGGACACCTACCTGCCCGACCTCGTCATCTGCCGGCCGGAGTTCACCGAGGCGATCCTCACGGTCACCACCGAGGGCGCGGGCGGCTGACGAACCCGTCGCGCCTCAGTGCGTGACGACGACCTTGATCACGACGATCACGGTCGCCACCAGCGTGACCGCGCCGGCACTGAACACCGTTCCGCGGCTGAGCTGCTCGTGGTTGAGTCGGTCGATGACGAAGACCGTGCCGCCGATGCGCAGCAGGATCACGATCTCCGCGACGAGCTGGGCGGTACGGGGTTCGATCCAGCCGATCAGGCCGAGCAGCAGGATCGCGCAGGGCAGGAGCGCCGAGGTCAGGATCGGCACCGAGTCGCGGAGATGGCCCAGCACCTCCGATCTCGTCGGCTCGATCGGGCCGTCGGACACCCGGCGGGCGACCGCCTCGGCGAAGATGTGTGCGATGAAGGTCGACGCGGCGGTGCCGGCGAGGATCGCGATACCGACGAAGTCGTCCTCGACGTGCAGCGGGATGAGTACCGCGAGGATCAGGATGTTGCCGTAGATGTAGGCGCTGATCCGCGGCGCGGCGTGCTTGCGCTCGAGGGGGCTGTCGCGGCTGAACAGTGGTCCGTGCAGCAGGGTCCACGGACGATCGCTCATGGTTGAGAAAGCTATCAGCGCGGGACGAGTTCGGCGACGACAGCGGCGATGGTGTCGTCGGGCCGGGTGAGGCAGACCGTCGCCGCCACGGTGGCCACCTGTTGCGCGTTCGAGGTCACGTCCAGCTCGCGCAGCACCGCCGTCCGCGCCGCGTCGTCGAGTCCGCGGAACTCCGCGCACGTCATGGTCGACGCGGCCCCGGAACCCGACCCGCGCGACGGCGACGCGGTGGTGCGGGTCGGCGTTCCGGTGGTGGTCCCGCGGGTTCTCGACTCGGCGCTGGTGGTCCCGCCGGAGCTGGGCTCGGTGCTGCTGGTCTCGGTGCTGCTGGACGCGACGCTGCTCGTCGTCGACGCGGCGGTCCCGGGGGCGGGCGCGGGTTCGTCGGACGAGCACGCCCCGAGCGCGAGGGTCACCAGCGCGGTCAGGGTGATGGTCGCGGCCAGCTGCGCCGGACGGTTGCGGCGGGCGGGGACGGACATGACGGGACTCCTCGGAGAAGGTGATCCGGGTCGGGACCCGGCTGGTGATGGCGGGGCGGTCAGCGCATGAGGCCGGAGAGGACGCCGGAGATCGCGGCCCGGACGTCCGCGGTCTCGATGCGCATGAGGTCGTCCTGGCTGAGGGCGTCGAGATCGCCGGCACTGCTGAGGCGGAACTCGCGCTCCTCCTCGGCCGCTTCGATGATGTTGCGGATGAACCGGCCGTTACCCGCGAGGTCGGTGGAACGGCGCGTGGTGCCCTGATGCTCGCGGACATCGTGGTACAGGGGCGAACAGGCCTGCTCGATCTCGAACATCGCCTCGTGGGTCAACGACGAATCCCGCTTGCGCGCAATGAACTCGGCGATACGAGCGAGCTCGTCGGGGGTGTAGGAGTCGAAGCGCACGCGGCGGGCGAAGCGCGATGCCAGGCCGTCGTTGGACGCGAGGAACCGGTCGATCTCGGCGTCGTAGCCGGCGATGATGACGACGAGCCGGTCACGGTCGTCCTCCATCCGGGCGAGCAGCGTGTCGACGGCTTCGCGGCCGAACGCGTCGCCACCGGACAAGCCCTGCTGGATCAGCGTGTACGCCTCGTCGATGAACAGGACACCGTCCATCGCGGAGTCGATGAGTGCCGAGGTCTTGATCGCGGTACTGCCGAGGTGCTCGCCGACCATGTCGCGGCGGGTCGCCTCCACGACCTTGTCGGACTTGATGAATCCGAGACCGCAATAGATCTTGGCGACGATGCGCGCGACCGTCGTCTTGCCGGTGCCGGGCGGACCGGTGAAGGCGAGGTGCAGGCTGCGCGCCGATGTCGACAACCCGCGGTCGGCGCGGACCTTTGCCAGTGTCGCGGTGGACTGGAGCTTGGCCACCTGCTGCTTCACCGAGTCGAGGCCGATCTGTTCGGCCAGCTCGCGCTGCGCCTCGGTCACCAGCGAGCTCTGGGTGTCGGAGTCTGCGGATCCCGACACCAGCGTCTCGGCGCGATCGGGGACCGACTTCGGGTCCCACCGGTCGGTGCGTTGCGCGATCTGCTCCGGTGTCGTGGCGGTCACGCGCAGGGAGGGCGACCGGATCGCCTCGGCCGCGGCCGCCAGCGACGGGTCACGAGCATAGGCCTGCTCGAACATCGACTTGGCCTTCTCCTCGTGGCCCTGCTCGCGCAGCGCGAGGCCGTAGACGAACATCGCCTGGGTCGAACACGCCGCGATCGGGCCGTCGACCGCGTTCTGCAACCGTCGCATGCCCTCGCCGAGCATGCCGAGATGGACACACGACGTGCCGGCCATGAAGTCGGCGACGGCCTGCATGTACGGGTCGTTCCACCGATCGGACCTGGTGAGCGACGTCAGGACGTCGGGCCAGCGCTGGGTGGCGAAATGGAGGAAGGCACGAACGAAGTCCACGATCGGCACGCGATGGGCCGGGGGCACCTCGTCGAGAACCTCCTCGGCACCGGCGAAATCTGCGCCGCGGACCAGGCTGGCGGCGTAGGCGGCCGTCGCCTCGACGGCGCTCGACGCCGGGAAGTCGATCATCATGCCCGTGTACCAGCGCCCCGCGATGGTGCCGGGGGGAAGTCCGAGCCGGCGCTGCTCGGCGCCGATCGATCCGCGTGCGCGGTAGAGGCCCAAGAGGACCTCGTTGCTGTTGTCGCCGCAGGCGAGGCGGCCGATCCAGGCGTCGCCCAGGGACGGGTCCCATTCGGTCGCGCGGGTGAAGGCCTTGGCCGCCTGCGCGGGATTGTCGACGGGTTCCTGACCTTCGACGGGGATGTTCAGCGACAGGACACCGAGTTCGAAGAGCGCCCTCGCCTTGCGGACATCGGCCATCGCTTCCCCCTGTGTCGTCCCATCCCGTACGGAGTCCCCTGTATCGATCTCCCCGGGTGCAACGGCGACACACCGCGAGGGCGGTCGCCGGAGACAGAGTATCGCTAGACCGCGCCGGCACCGGGCGCAGATCTCCCAGGGCCCGACCGGCGGCCGGACCGCCCCGGCGGCCGGAACCGGCCGCGCCCGCCTAGACTTGTCTGCGTGAGTGCCCAGGTGGATACCGTCTCAGCCGCTGCCCAGACCCCGGATCATCCGCAACCGTTCCGCGAACTCGGTCTCAAGGACGACGAGTACGCGCGGATCCGCGAGATACTGGGTCGCCGGCCCACCGACGCGGAACTCGCCATGTACTCGGTGATGTGGTCCGAGCACTGCAGCTACAAGTCGTCGAAGGTGCACCTGCGCTACTTCGGCGAGACCACCACCGACGAGATGCGCGCGAGCATGCTCGCCGGTATCGGCGAGAACGCCGGTGTCGTCGACATCGGTGACGGCTGGGCGGTGACCTTCAAGGTCGAGTCGCACAACCACCCGAGCTATGTCGAGCCGTACCAGGGTGCCGCGACCGGCGTCGGCGGCATCGTCCGCGACATCATGGCGATGGGCGCCCGTCCGATCGCGGTGATGGATCAGTTGCGCTTCGGTCCGGCCGACGCCCCGGACACCCGGCGCGTGGTCGACGGTGTGGTGCGCGGCGTGGGCGGCTACGGCAACTCCCTCGGCCTGCCGAACGTCGGCGGCGAGACCGTCTTCGACGCCAGCTACGCGGGCAACCCGCTCGTCAACGCGCTGTGCGCGGGCGTGCTGCGCACCGAGGACCTGCACCTGGCCTTCGCCTCGGGCGCGGGCAACAAGATCATCCTGTTCGGTGCGCGAACCGGTCTCGACGGCATCGGCGGAGTGTCGGTACTGGCGTCGGAGACCTTCGACGATTCCGACGGTTCCGGCCCCAACCGGAAGAAGCTGCCGAGTGTGCAGGTCGGCGATCCGTTCACCGAGAAGGTGCTCATCGAGTGCTGTCTCGAGCTCTACCACGCCGGGTTGGTGGTGGGCATCCAGGATCTCGGTGGCGCCGGATTGTCCTGTGCGACGAGCGAACTCGCCGCGGCCGGCGATGGTGGCATGCACATCGACCTGGAGAAGGTGCCGATGCGCGCCGAGGGCATGACTCCGGCGGAGGTCCTCTCCAGTGAGTCGCAGGAACGCATGTGCGCGGTCGTGACGCCGGAGAACGTGGACCGCTTCCTCGAGGTGTGCCGCAAGTGGGACGTCCTCGCGACCGTCATCGGTGAGGTCACCGACGGCGATCAGCTGGTCATCACCTGGCACGGCGAGACCGTCGTCGACGTGCCGCCGCGCACCGTCGCCCACGACGGCCCGGTCTATGAGCGCCCGGTCGCCCGACCCGACTGGCAGGACACCGTCATCGCGTCGACCACCGAGCCCCTGCAGCGCCCGGGCACGCCCGACCAGCTGCGCGAGACGCTGCTGGCCATGCTCGCCTCGCCCGCGCTGTGCAGCCGCAAGTTCATCACCGATCAGTACGACCGGTACGTGCGCGGCAACACCGTCCTCGCCGAGCACGCGGACTCGGGGATGATCCGCATCGACGAGGAGTCCGGGCGCGGCATCGCGCTGGCGACCGACGCCTCGGGCCGGTACACCTTCCTCGATCCCTACCGCGGCGCGCAGCTCGCGCTGGCCGAGGCCTACCGCAACGTCGCCGTCTCCGGTGCGACGCCGAAGGCCGTCACCAACTGCCTCAACTTCGGCTCGCCGGAGGATCCGGCGGTGATGTGGCAGTTCCAGCAGGCGGTCCGGGGACTCGCCGACGGCTGTGCGCAGCTGGGCATCCCGGTCACCGGCGGCAACGTGAGCTTCTACAACCAGACGGGGGCGACGGCGATCCTCCCGACCCCGGTGATCGGCGTCCTCGGCGTCATCGACGACGTGCACCGCCGCATCCCGACCGGCCTCGGAACCGAGCCGGGAGAGACCCTGATCCTGCTCGGTGAGACCCGTGACGAGTTCGACGGATCGATCTGGGCGCAGGTCAGCCACGACCACCTCGGTGGCGTGCCCCCGCAGGTCGATCTCGAGCGCGAGCGGCTGCTCGCCGAGATCCTCGCCGCGTCGTCCCGGGACGGATTGATCTCCGCGGCACACGATCTCAGCGAGGGCGGTCTCATCCAGACCGTCGTCGAGGCGGCCCTGGCCGGTGAGACCGGGTGCCGGATCCTGCTGCCCGAGGACGCCGACCCGTTCGTCTGGCTGTTCTCCGAATCCGCCGGCCGGGTGCTCGTGGCGGTCCCGCGCACCGAGGAATCACGGTTCACCGCGATGCTCGACGCGCGCACGATGCCGTGGACGCGCATAGGTGTGGTCGATCAGGGCAGCGACGCCGTCGACGTCCAGGACTACTTCTCGGTGCCGCTCGCCGAACTGCGCGAGGTGCACGAGGGCACCCTCCCGAGGTTGTTCGGCGACGCCGTCTAGTCGCATGCCCTAGTTGCGCCCCGCAACGTTCGGATCGGTGACGATTCCGTTGTACGTCAATGGAATCAATATCTTTTGTGGACGTGTCGTGCCCGGTCACGGTCGGTTACGCTCCTTGAGTTCTCTGACCGAGTCGAAAGGGCGCAGATGAGCTACCCCAATGATCCGAACCAGCCGCCGAACTACGGCGCGGGTGGTTACGGACAGCAGCCGTACGGCGGGTTCCCGGGCGGCAACCCGGCCGGTCCGGAACCGGACAACAACCTCGTCTGGGCGATCCTGGCCACGGTGCTGTGTTGCCTGCCGCTCGGGATCGTGTCGATCGTGAAGTCGACCTCGGTCAGCAAGCTGTGGGCGGCCGGTGACTACGCCGGCGCGCAGAAGGCTGCCGACGAGGCCAAGAAGTGGGCGATGTGGAGTGCGATCTCGTCGGTCGTCATCTGGGTCCTGATCGTCATCGTCTATGTCATCTTCTTCGTCATCCTCCTCGGCGCCTCCGCGTCCACGTCCACGTACTGAGCGCTTCGAGAGGGCCGTCCTCGGACGGGTCTCGGCCCTCTCGAAGCATCGGTACCTCGGGCCGGCGACCGTTGTCGCCGGTACCGGGATGGTCTGTGCGGCAGTGTGGTTCGCCGATCCCACGACGCCGGGCGGTGCCCTTCCGGTGTGTCCGACCAAACTGATCTTCGGCGTGACGTGCCCGGGTTGTGGATCGTTGCGGGCCATCTACTCGCTGCTACACGGCGACGTCCCGGCCGCCCTGCACTACAACGCCGTCGGGGTGCTGGCGATGGGGCTGCTGCTCGTCGCCTTCGTCGCCTACTGCGTGCGTCTGTGGACCGGTCGCCGGGTTCGCAGCTGGCAGCACCTCAGATACTCCGGCGTCGTCGTGCTCGTGATCGTCCTGGCCTGGTCCGTGATCCGGAACATCCCGGTCGAACCGCTCTGGTCACTCCACGTCTGAACGCCCGGCGGCACCGCGAATCCAGCGGATCAGCCGCGAACCGGGATCGCGCACGGGGCCGTCGACATCGAGAGTCGCCAGCGCCTCGGGGTCGTCGGTCGTGATCTGATCGACCCGCAACTCGAGCAGCCGCCTGATCTCCGGGGCGACGCGTGGCCCGACCCGGGTCACCGTGTACCCGTCGACGAGACGACCGCGCTCGTGAAATGCGCCGATCAGGTCGTGGCCGCGGCGGTCGGCGGCCAGGATCAGCCGATTCTCCAGGTACACCATCTCGGCTTCCGGTGACGCCGCCACCGCCCGGTCGACGAACCCGTCGAAGTCCCCGGACCGTAGTGCTGCCTCGGCGGCGCCGTGATGGCAAGGGTCATAACCGATCCGGACGCCCGGCGCGGCCGAGGTCAGCGTCTCCACCGCCGCAGCGTCGCCACACGACAGGATGTAATGCCCTGCGTGGGGGGCGACGCTGCGGGCGAACACCTCCACGGCCGCGGCGTCGAGCGCGGCGTCGTCCTCCTTGAAGTCGAGCTGGAGCGACGCGGTGGGCGCGATGTCCACCCCGTCGAAGAGGTCGGTCAGGTCCTCGAGCAGGAGGACCCGGTCGTCGATGGGGCGTCCGCTGTTGTCCCGCAGGTGCAGTTCCCGCAGATACGACGCCGGGAGTGCCGACACCGCGCCGGTACCGGTGGTGGCGTGATCGACGGTGCGGTCGTGCAGGACGGCGAAACCCCGGTCGGCGTGGATCACCAGATCGACTTCGATGCTCGCGCCGAGCCGCATGCCCTCGACGATCCGGGTCGCGGTGAACGCCGGGTCGTCGGCGCGGCGCCGGCCGCGGTGCCACTTGAGCATCGTCCGATGGCCGTCGTGGTCGATGTGGATCGGGGCGTCGGCGGGGTCCGTGGGCGACATGGCAGTCACAGCTCCCGACCTTAGTGGAGTGCATCTCGCCGAATCGGCACGCCGAAGTTGGAACGTGTTCTAGTTTGTTTCGCATGACATTGCGAGTGGTCGAGTGGTCGACCGGAACCGTCGGACGACATGCCATCGCCGGGATCGACGCCCGGGGAGACCTGGAACTCGTGGGGGTGTGGGTGTCCGACCCCGCGAAGGTCGGCAAGGATGCCGGTGAGCTGGCCGGTCTCGATCGCGAGCTGGGTGTCGTCGCCACCGACGACCGCGATGCGTTGATCGCCTTGCGGCCGGACTGCGTCGTGCACACCGCCATGACCGACGATCGCGTCATGGAGTCGATCGAAGACCTGATCTTCTTCCTGGAGAACGGGATCAACGTGGTCTCGAGCGGCCCGGTGGTCCTGCAGTTCCCGCAGGGCATCCTCCCCGACTCACTGCTGCAACGGATCTCCGACGCCGGAAAGGCCGGCAACGCGAGCCTCCACGTCAACGGCATCGACCCGGGCTTCGCCAACGACGTGCTGCCGCTGGCGATGACCAGCCTGTCCCAGCGCATCGACGAGGTCCGCTGTCAGGAGATCGCCGACTACTCGACCTACTACCAGCCGGTGGTCATGCGTGACCTGTTCGGCTTCGGACAACCGCTGGACACCACGCCGCTGATCTTCGCGCCCGGCATCCTGTCGATGGGGTGGGGGAGTGTCGTGCGACAGATCGCCGCCGGACTCGACCTGGTGCTCGACGAGCCACTCGTCGAACGCGTCGAGCGGGTTGCGGCCGATCGCGACTATTCGACGGTCTCCGTCGAGATCCCGAAGGGGACGATGGCCGCGGTCCGCTTCGAGGTGGCCGGTCAGGTCGACGGCGTGGATCGTGTTGTGCTGGAGCACTATACGCGCACCCACCCCGATCAGTGCCCGGAGTGGCCGTCCCCGCACGAGGGTGACGGCTGCTACCGCATCGCGATCGCCGGCGAGCCCGAGATGGCCGTCGAGTTCGGGCATCACGGCGAGAACGGTGACCACAACGTGTCCGGAATGATCGTCACCGCGATGCGACTGGTCAATTCCGTTGCGGCGGTGGTCGATGCCAAGCCCGGTCTGGTCACCGCACTCGATCTCCCGCTCGTGACCGGCCGGGGGTTGTTCGCCCAGAAGTAGCCGCAATCCCGGCTTGACAGATCCCGTTGCGTTTTGTCCCGGTAACCGGGACAAAACGCAACCGGATCGCTTCGATCAGCCCTGGCGCGCCTTGAATCTCGGGTTGCCCTTGTTGATGACGAAGATGCGACCTCTGCGCTTGACCACCTGCGAGCCGGGCTGGTTCTTCAGTGAACGGATGGATGCACGAACCTTCAACGGAGCCTCCTTAATGGAAATTGTTTCCATTAAAGCAGGCTCGTCGTCCCTGATCGACGGCTGGGGTCAGACCTGCCAGGTGTGTACCGGCTCGCCCTCGTGCATCTGGGTGACATAGTCGCGCAGCATGCCCTGCAACGCCTGCTCCCGGCTCTCGCCCGCGCGCTCGCGGGCCGCGACCGCCTGGCGCTGCCAGACCGACCCGGTCTGGCGCGAGATGCAGCGCCCCTCGATCACCGAGAGGTAGCGCTTCCGGGCCTTGTCGGAGACACCGAACCGGCGCAGTCCGTCCTCGGCGAGCACGAGGAGCCGGCGCAGGACGAGCTCATCGGGCCGTACCCAGCCGACATCGGGCCAGTACAGCTGGGACTCCATTCCGCTGCGGGCGCCGGATTGCAGGTTCTCGGCGGCGGCGTTGAACGACATCCGCGACCACAGCGGCCGGTCGGATTCGACGAGACCGCGGACGACGCCGTAGTAGAACGCGGCGTTGGCCATCGTGTCGACGACCGTCGGGCCGGCGGGCAGCACGCGGTTCTCCACGCGCAGGTGTGCCTGTCCCTCGTGGATGTCGTAGACCGGACGGTTCCAGCGGTAGACGGTCCCGTTGTGCAGGCGCAGTTCGTCGAGGGTCGGGATGCGTCCGGAGTCGAGCTCGGCGAGCGGGTCGGTGTCGGTGGAGACCGGGAGAAGGGCGGGGAAGTAGCGGGTGTTCTCCTCGAAGAGGTCGAAGATCGTGTTGATCCATCGCTCCCCGAACCACACTCGGGGCCGCACGCCCTGATTCTTCAGTTCCAGCGGACGGGTGTCGGTGGCCTGCTCGAAGACTGGGATGCGGCTCTCGTGCCACAACGCGGTCCCGGCGAGGAACGGCGAGTTGCCGGCCAAGGCCACCTGCACCCCGGCGATGGCCTGGGCGGCATTCCAGTGGGAGGCAAAGTCTTCCGGTGCCACCCGGAGATGTAGCTGCAGCGAGGTGCAGGCGGCCTCGGGCAGGATCGAGTCGGTCGCGGTGCGAAGGTGCTCGGTGTGGTGGGTGTCGGTCAGTGGGACACCGGTGATGTCGATCTCGAGGTCCTCACCCCGGGCCGCGAAGATCTGCTCGTTGAGCAGGTCGTACCGGGGGTTCGCCGAGATCCAGTGATGTGCAAAGTGTTCGGACTTCAGCGTCGGCAGCATGCCGATCATCACCAGGTGGCTCGAGGTCTGTGCGGCGCGCTGTTCGGCCCGGTTGAGCGACGTGCGCAGCGCTTGTTCGAGCGAGATCGTGTCGTCGGTGGTGAACGGTCGCGGCGAGACGTTGATCTCGATGTTGAACTGACCGAGTTCGGTCTGATAGTCGGGATCGGCGATCGCCTCGAGGACGGCGGCGTTGGCCATCGCCGGCCGCATCTGCTCGTCGACGAGGTTCAGTTCGACCTCCATGCCGAGGAGCGGCTTCGGCGGACGACCCTGATCGGTGAACAATCCGTCGGCGAGCATCCTGGCGATCGCTTCCGTCCCGCGACCCACCTGGCGCCGGAAACGGACCCGGTCCTCGCCGGTGAACTGCTGCTTGGACACCTCGGCTCCCATGCGGTCAATACTGCCCGATCCGAACCGCCCCGAACCCTCTTGGGAGAATGGCCGGGTGCCACCACGCAGGAGAGTGGACCCAGCAGAGGTCCGAGCCGCAGTGCTGGCCGTCTCGGACTGGCTCGTCGACCCCACCGCGCCGCCGCCGGGACGCGCCGCCCTCGCCGACGCAGTCCGGCAGTCGGCCCGGACGCTCGAACAGCTCGCGCCCGGCAACTCGGTCGAGGTCCGGGTACCCCCGTTCGTCGCGGTGCAGTGCATCGAAGGACCCCGCCACACCCGTGGGACGCCGCCGAACGTGGTCGAGATGTCGCCGCGGACCTGGCTGCTCCTCGTGGCCGGTGTCCTCACCTACGACGACGCCCTCGCCGCCGGCGACGTCGACGCCTCCGGACACCGGGCCGGGCTGATCGCCGATCTGCTCCCGCTCGTCCCGATCGCGTCCTCGGGTGACCGCGGAGCCGGAGTGTGATTCATCACTCGCCGGGGTGTCGCGGAATTACCCGCAGGCCGACACTGCTGGAAGATTCGCATCGGGAGCCGACCGACCCGTAAACTCCGTGATGTCTCCCAGCCCACTCGACTGACCGATTCGCAGCCCCAGGGAGCTAGTCGATGCCTGATCATTCGATCGCCAACATGAACCTGCTCGCTCCCACGACGGCGGGCGGATGTTCTGCACGCGGTGCGGGCGCGATCAACCCCGCCCCGCTGGACGAACCCGAGAACGAACCGCGTGAGGAATGCGGTGTCTTCGGCGTCTGGGCGCCCGGTGAGGACGTCGCCAAGCTGAGCTACTACGGGCTCTACGCCCTGCAGCACCGCGGCCAGGAGGCCGCGGGTATCGCGGTCGGTGACGGCAGCCAAGTCGTCGTGTTCAAGGACCTCGGGCTGGTCAGCCAGGTCTTCGACGAGCAGACGCTGGGAGCGATGAGCGGTCACGTGGCGATCGGCCACTGCCGGTACTCCACCACCGGCTCGACCACCTGGGAGAACTCGCAGCCGATCTTCCGCACCACCGACGCCGGCACCGGCGTCGCCCTGGGTCACAACGGCAACCTGGTCAACACCGCCGACCTCGCCGCTCGTGCCCGTGAGCAGGGGATCAAGAGCTCGGCGGCCACCTCGGACTCCGATGTGGTGGGAGCACTGCTCGCGCACGGCGCCGCCGACAGCTCCATCGAGCAGGCCGCCATGGAACTGCTGCCGACCCTCAAGGGCGCCTTCTGCCTGACCTTCATGGACGAGCACACGCTCTACGCCGCGCGCGACCCGCACGGCGTGCGCCCGCTGTCGCTCGGCCGCCTCGATCGCGGCTGGGTGGTCGCGTCGGAGACCGCCGCGCTCGACATCGTCGGCGCGTCGTTCGTCCGCGACATCGAGCCGGGTGAGCTGCTGGCCATCGACGCCGACGGCGTGCGCAGCTCACGGTTCGCCGAGCCGACCCCGAGCGGGTGCGTCTTCGAATACGTCTATCTCGCCCGTCCGGACTCGGTGATCCACGGCCGTTCGGTCCACTCGACCCGCGTCGAGATCGGTCGGCGCCTCGCCAAGGAGCATCCTGCCGAGGGGGACCTGGTGATCCCGGTGCCGGAGTCCGGCGTGCCGGCGGCCGTCGGTTTCGCCCAGGAATCGGGCATCCCGTACGGCCAGGGCCTGATGAAGAACGCCTACGTCGGCCGCACCTTCATCCAGCCGTCGCAGACGATCCGTCAGCTCGGTATCCGTCTCAAACTCAATCCGCTACGCGAGGTCATCCGCGGCAAGCGACTCGTGGTCGTCGACGACTCGATCGTGCGCGGCAACACGCAGCGCGCGCTCATCCGGATGCTGCGTGAGGCCGGGGCGGCCGAGGTGCACGTCCGGATCGCGTCGAGCCCGGTCCGATGGCCCTGCTTCTACGGCATCGACTTCGCCTCACCCGCGGAGCTCATCGCCAACGGCATGGAATCCGAGGAAGGCATGGTCGAGGGCGTGCGCCAGGCCATCGGTGCCGACTCGCTCGGCTACATCAGCATCGACGAGATGATCAATTCGACCGGTCAGAGCGCCTCGTCCCTGTGCGCGGCATGCTTCGACGGCAAGTACCCGATCGAGCTGCCCAAGGAGACCTCGATGGGCAAGGCCGTCCTGGAACAGATGCTGGCCAGTGCCGCCGGCGACCGGGCGGTGGACCCCCTGACCAAGCCGAACGACAACGTCAGCGCGGTCATGCGGCCCTGATTTTGCGTCAACGACCCTCCGGTACCGTATGACCCGTCGGCGAACACGCCGGAAACAACGTTCGACCGAGAATTCTGGAACGGGAGTGCTGCGGAGATGACGGAGCGGGATGCTGCTGCCGACGAGACGGCCGGGAGCGCGACACCGGCCTCGTATGCGGCGGCCGGGGTCGACATCGACGCCGGTGAGCGGGCTGTGGAACTCATCGCACCCCATGCCAAGCGTGCGTCGCGACCGGAGGTTCTCGGCGGAATCGGCGGCTTCTCCGGCCTGTTCGCGCTCAAGGGCAACTACCGGGAGCCGGTCCTCGCCGCGGCGAGCGACGGCGTCGGCACCAAACTGGCCGTGGCGCAGGCCATCGACAAACACGACACCGTCGGTCGCGATCTCGTCGCCATGTGCGTCGACGACCTGGTCGTCTGCGGCGCGGAACCCCTTTTCCTGCAGGACTACATCGCGGTGGGCAAGGTCGTCCCCGAGACGGTGGCCCAGATCGTCGCCGGCATCGCCGACGGGTGCGTCGAAGCCGGCTGCGCGCTGCTGGGCGGTGAGACCGCCGAGCACCCCGGTCTGATGCAGGACAACCACTACGACATGTCCGCCACCGCCGTGGGCGTCGTCGAGGCCGACAACGTCCTCACCCCGGATCGCGTGCGCGCCGGCGACGTCGTCATCGGCATGGGGTCGTCGGGGTTGCACTCCAACGGCTACTCGCTCGCCCGCAAGGTGTTGCTCGACTGGGGTCACATGGACCTGTTCGGCCACGTCGAGGAGTTCGGGCGCACCCTGGGCGAGGAGTTGCTCGAGCCGACCCGGATCTACGCCCGGGACTGCCTGGCGCTGATCGCCGAGGCCGATGTCCGTACGTTCGCGCACATCACCGGCGGCGGCCTCGCCGAGAACCTCGCCCGCGTGATCCCGCACGGCCTCGTCGCCGAGCTCGAGCGCAACACCTGGACGCCCGCGCCGATCTTCGCGTTGATCGGGCAGCGTGGCCGGGTCGAACAGCTCGAGATGGAGCGCACCTTCAACATGGGCGTCGGCATGGTCGCGGTCGTGGCGCCGGAGGACACCGACCGGGCGCAGGCCGTGCTGACCGCCCGGCATGTCGACAACTGGGTCCTGGGCACGGTCAAGCGTGCGAGCGACAAATCCGACACAGACGCGCGTGTCAGTCTGCTCGGGGAGCACCCGCGCTTCTAGGATCGGCCGAAACCGCACTCTCGCAACGACAATCGTTCGAGGCGCGGGCACATACAGAACACCGACGCTCGCCGGAGGGGTATCCCTCGGCGAGCGTCGGTGTCTGACGATGTTCGATCACCCTGGACCAACGCATGAGCACGCACCACCCATCCGAAAACGGGTGGTGCGTACAAAATTATGGGCCCGCGTCGCCGCGGGTCCGCTCATGCGGAGAGTGTGTGGGGTGATCCCAGGCGTCGAGAGATCAACGCCCGAAGAGTGTGCGCGTCAAGCGCGTCGCCACTCCTCTTCGTCCACCCAGTCGTCCACCGGATCCGGTCGTTCTACAACCGGATCGCCCTGCCCGGAGAGCTCACGCTGCAAGCTTTCCAAATCGGTGTTCGGAGTGGAGTACTTCAGCTGACGTGCAACCTTCGTCTGCTTTGCCTTTGCCCGGCCGCGGCCCATATGGGACCCCCTCGCACAATGACGGGGCGGCCAAACGATTGGCGGCCCCGTTCTCTTGAAGTAATTCTGTCGTGCGGACCAGTCTAGCGCGCCTCTAGGATTTGTGTTGTCCACCCTGGGTTGCCGCGCCGACGCGTCTTTCCGACTTGTTCACCATCTTGGTCGCCTCACGCCGGACCTTGGCCGGCAGATCGTCTCGCGCGAGCAGGGACCGGATCGCCTCGAGGTCGCCGCCGGCGAGCAGATCGCGTGATCGCACGCCGTGCTCGGGGCGGTGGACGACGCTGATCCGATCGCCCTGCGCCACGCTGCCGTTCCGGACAACCCGCAGGTAGGTGCCGAAATCGGCTTGGTCGAGAAAGCGCTTCATCCATCGCGGCTCACCCGCCCAGACCGCGAAGGTCTTGCAGGGGACGCGGGGGATGGTCACCTCGAGGACCAGACCGTCGGTTCCCACCTCCCACCGTTCGCCGACCACCGCGTCGGTGACCGCCATGCCGTCGATGCGGAGGTTCTCGCCGAACCATCCGTAAGGAAGCTCACGTCCGAGCTCCTCTGCCCACCGGCGCGCCTCGGCGTCTGCGTAGGCGTACACGGCCTGATCGACGCCGCCGTGGTGCCGCTTGTTGCCCACGTGGTCGTCGACGAGGCCGAGCTCGTCGACGACGAGGCGTCCGTGACGGGGGCGCTTGTCGATGGCGGAGCGGCCGATGCCCTCGAGGATCACGTCGTCGCCGGCCGCGCACACGGCCAGCACCACGCCCTCGCTCAACTCTGGTGTCCCGGAACCGCCGAACCGCCGCGGAGGCGTTCCACGGCGGCGCGTCCCGCCTGGATCCGGTCGTCCTCGAGGATCGAGTCCGGGTCGATCCGGGCGCTCACGGCGGTCTCTGCGCCCACGGTCAGCTCGACATCTGTGCCCACGTTGCGTTTGACGAGCGCGAGAGCGATCGGACCCCACTCGTGGTGGTCGACGATCGTGCCCAGGCGGCCGACGGTCCGGCCGCCGGCCGTCACCGGATCGCCGGGCACCGGGCGCTCGTCGCTGCTGCCGTCCAGGTGCAGCAGGACCAGCCGTCGCGGCGACTTGCCGAGGTTGTGGACCCGGGCGACCGTCTCCTGGCCGCGGTAGCAACCCTTGTCGAGGTGGACCGCGCCGAGCTCGTCGGGACCGCCGATCCAGTCGACCTCGTGCGGGATCGTGCGCTCGTCGGTGTCGGCGCCCAGCCGCGGGCGGCGGGCGGCCACGCGGAGCGCCTCGTACGCCCAGCTGCCGGCCATCCGTGCGCCGGCCTCGGTCAGGGCGTCCCACCATCGGGTCAGCAGGTACTCGGGCACGATCAGATCCACGACGGGCAGGTCCCGATCCTCGCCGAACGAGGGCATGCGCCGCCAGAAACCGAGCGGTTCGTCCTCGTGGTGGGTCTCGGGCAGCCCGCCGGCCTGGTAGACGTCGGTGTCCGCGCCGATCTCCAGGAGGTCGGCGACCGGTCCGTCGAGCGCCCCCGGGCCGATGAGCGTCACGACCTTCATGTCGGGTCGCGCCGCCGGCTCGGCCTTGGCCCAGAAGACCATCTTGGTGAGGAAGCCGAGCAGCGGGTCACCGCGGGAACCCTCGGTGTCGATCCAGGTGACACCGTCGATGTCGGTGAGGACGAAATGCTCCTCGACACGGCCGTTGGCGTCGAGGGAGAGGTTCTCGGCGCTCGACCGGTCGGGCAGGGCGGCGATGTGCTGGCTGGTGATCGTGTGCAGCCAGGTCAGGCGTTCGGCGCCGGCGATCTCGATCACGGCTCGGTCAGACCGGTCGACGATGATCACGCCGCTCCGGCCGGCTCGTTCCTCCCCGCCGCCGTAGGCGGCTCGTTGTTCACCGAGCGGATCACCGTAGTGCCACGCGGTGTCGGCGGATTGGAGGTCTCCGGGACCGGGCACCGCCCCGCCCTCGGAATGCCTGGTCAGGATGGGTGAACGGCTCACGTGTCGATTCTACGGGTCGATTCGGCATACGGCCGGGACGCATGGCAGCCTTCTATCCATGGCGGATTCGATCCTTGTCTCGCTCGACGGCACACAGCACGATGCCGACGCTCCCTTCCTCCATGCCGACGATCTGGCCGCGGTCCGCGGCGACGGCATCTTCGAGACCCTTCTCGTACGCGCCGGACGGCCCCGGTGCGTCGAGCTGCATCTCGAGCGCCTGACGCACAGTGCCGCGGCGATGGATCTCGGCGCACCCGATCTCGACGAGTGGCGCGGGGCGATCGAGACCGCGGCGCAGGCGTGGACGGAGAAGCACGGATCGGCCGGCGAGGCTCTCCTCCGGCTGGTCTACAGCCGCGGGCGTGAGCACGGATCGGCGCCGACCGCCTACGTCACCGTCGACGCGGTGCCCGACCGGGTGGCGGCGGCGCGCGCGGAGGGGGTGCGGGTGGTCACCCTCGCCCGCGGCTTCTCGATCGACCTCGCCGCCTCGGCGCCCTGGCAACTGCTCGGCGCCAAGACCCTCAGCTACGCGACGAACATGGCGGCCCTGCGTCACGCCGCCGACGAGGGTTACGACGACGTGATCTTCCTCAGCAGCGAGGGCGTCGTCCTCGAGGGGCCCCGGGCCACGGTCGTGGCCGTCTACGCCGACACCCTGGTGACGCCGCCCACCGAGATCGGGATTCTCGAATCGACCACCGTGCGTGCGGTTTTCGATGTCGCGTCGCGGGAGGGTTGGACGACGAAGACCGACGTGCTGCGGCCTGAGGACCTGGTGGCGGCCGATTCGGTCTGGCTGGTCAGCAGCGTGACCCTCGCGGCCCGGGTGACCCATCTCAACCGGTACGTGATGCCGGTACCGTCCGATGCCGCGAAATTCACCGATCTGGTCGATCGGGCCATCTCGGTGGACGACAATTGACCCCGGTCACTCGCACCTGATCACCCCGCCCGGAACACACACCCCGGGCAATGAGAGGGAAGACACCGCCTCGAGCTGGTCGGCGGGACCTTTGGCGCTTGTCCGGGCCCGGTGACCAGGCGTAACGTCGCGCCTACGACCTACTACTACCGCTGGTAGTAGTAAGTTCCCGGCAGGTTTCGACCTGCCCCCGCAGCCCGGGGGCCGGCAACTCGATTCGAGGCGATATGGACGCTCTGGACGTCTCCAGATGGCAATTCGGGATCACGACCGTCTACCACTTCATCCTGGTCCCGTTGACCATCGGCCTCGCGCCGATGATCGCGGTGATGCAGACGGTGTGGCATGTCACCGGCAACGAGCAGTGGCTGCGCGCCACCAAGTTCTTCGGAAAGCTCTTCCTGATCAACTTCGCGCTCGGCGTCGCGACCGGAATCGTCCAGGAGTTCCAGTTCGGCATGAACTGGAGCGAGTACAGCCGGTTCGTCGCCGATGTCTTCGGTGCGCCGCTGGCCCTGGAGGGCCTCGTCGCCTTCTTCCTCGAATCCACGTTCATCGGACTCTGGATCTTCGGTTGGGACCGGTTGCCGCGCCGCGTGCATCTCGCGTGTATCTGGTTGGCGGCGATCGGCGTCAACGCCTCGGCGTACTTCATCATCGCCGCGAACTCCTGGATGCAGCACCCCGTCGGCGTCGTGTGGGACCCCGAACGCGGGCGGCCCGCGATGAACGACTTCGTCGCCGTGCTGACCAACAACACGACTCTCGCGGCCTTCCCGCACGTGATCGCCGGTGCCTTCCTCACCGCCGGCACCTTCGTCGCGGCCATCGGGATCTGGTGGATGGCCCGGAACTCGTGGCGGGCGAAGAAGATCCGCGAGGCCGCCGAAACCGGTGACGTGGGTGAGATCCCGGACAGCACGTCGCCGAGTCACCTCGACGCGACACCCGAGGACCTCGAGAAGGACGCCCGCGTCCTCTGGCGGCCGGTCACGAGGCTCGCGTTGTGGGTGACCATCGTCTCCGGTGTCGCACTGTTCATCACCGGGGACATCCAGGCGCAGATCATGTTCAAACAGCAGCCGATGAAGATGGCGTCCGCCGAGTCGCTGTGCGAGACCGAGACGGGCCCGGGTTTCTCGGTCCTGTCGATCGGCCGTCAGAACAACTGCGAGAACATCGACCACATCATCGAGATCCCGAAGATGTTGTCGTTCCTCGCGAACCACGATTTCGACTCGACCCTGCAGGGCGTCGAAGAGCTGCAGGAGCAGTACACCGAGGCCTTCGCCGGACAGCCGAACGTGCCGGCGAATCAGAACTTCGCACCCAACCTCTTCGTGACCTACTGGGGCTTCCGGGCGATGATCACCTGGGCGCTCGGTTCGGTGGTCGTGGCCCTGGGCGGCCTGTGGTTCACGCGACGCAAGCGGGTGGTCGAATCCAGACGTTTCGGTTTCATCGCCCTGCTGATGATCCCGACCCCGTTCCTGGCCAACAGTTCCGGCTGGATCTTCACCGAGATGGGGCGCCAGCCATGGGTCGTCGCACCCAACTGGGAGGACGATCTCGATCCACTGCGGATCAGCATGCTGGTGCAGAACGGTGTCTCCAACCACTCGGCGAGCACCGTGCTGGTCACGCTGATCGGATTCACCCTGCTCTACGGCGCCCTGGGTGTCGTGTGGTTCATGTTGCAGCGGCGCTACGTCATCGAGGGTCCGGCCGCGCACGACTCGCGGCCACCAGGCCACACCGACGACGACGAATCCGAATCCGATGAGCCCAAACAGCTCTCGTTCGCGTACTAGAGGAGCGTGATCATGAGTCTCGAAGAAGTCTGGTTCCTGGTCATCGCGTTCCTGTTCGTCGGGTATTTCGTCCTGGAGGGCTTCGATTTCGGCGTGGGCATGCTGATGCCGATCCTCGGATCGAGCCACACCGGTGGCGACGACAAGGTCGCCGCCGACGATCCGGAGGCCGATCCCGACAAACGGCGCCGCGCGCTCCTCAACACCATCGGCCCGGTCTGGGACGGCAACGAGGTCTGGCTCATCACCGCGGGTGCGGCGCTGTTCGCGGCGTTCGGCGGGTGGTACGCCACCATGTTCAGCGCGTTCTACCTACCGCTGTTCCTCATCCTCATCGGTCTCATCGTGCGGGTCTGCGCGATCGAGTGGCGGGGCAAGATCAACAATCCCCGCTGGCGCATGTGGTGCGACATCGGAATCGGGCTGGGGTCGTGGATTCCGGCGATCCTGTGGGGTGTGGCGTTCGCCAACATCGTGCGCGGGCTTCCGATCGACGCCGACGCCCAGTACACCGGTGGGTTCTTCAACCTCCTCAACCCGTACGCCCTTCTCGGCGGTGCGACCACCCTGCTCGCCTTCCTCACCCACGGCGCGGTGTTCATCTCGCTGAAGACCTCCGGTGTGCTGCAGGAGGATTCGGCTCGCTACGCCGCCCGGCTGGCCTGGCCGACACTGATCGTGGCCGCCGTGTTCCTGTTGTGGACCCAGTTCGCGTACGGCAACTCGTGGACGTGGATCCCGGTGCTCATCGCCGCCGTCGCCGCGGTCGGCATGGTGGTGGCGACGCAGATCCGCCGCGAGGGTTACGCATTCATGTTCACCTGCATCGCGATCGCGGGCACGGTCGCCACGCTGTTCGCCGTGCTGTTCCCGAATGCGATTCCGTCGACCCTGAATCCGGAGTGGAACCTCACCATCGAGAACACGGCGTCGAGCGACTACACACTCACGATCATGACGTGGGCGGCGGTGCTCATCACCCCGGTGGTGATGGCCTACCAGGCCTGGACCTACTGGGTGTTCCGCAAGCGGCTGTCGGTCGCGCACATCCCGGACCCGGCCGGACTTCCGTCGCTGCGAATCCCGAGCAAGTGAGTCGCACCGCCCGGCCCCCGCTCGATCCGCGGCTGCTGCGGTATTCGCCGACGACCCGCCGCTACGTCGGGGTCACCGCGGTGTTCGCGGTGGCCGAGGTGATCGCGATCATCGTGGTGGCGGCGATGGTGGCCTCGATCGTCTCCGAGTTGATCGTGTCGCCGGGCGCGCGGTCCTTCGCCGCGCAGGGAGCGCATCTGGCGATTCTGACCGCCGCCCTCGTGGTGCGGGCGGCGATGGCCTACGGGCACGATCGGTACGCACACCGGGCCGCCGAGCGGGCGATCGCCGAGTTGCGCGCCGAGGCGCTCGACGTCCTCACCGATCCGGCCCGCACCTCGCCACGGTCGCTGACCGCGATCCGCGAACATGCGAGCACGGTTCTCCTGCGCGGTCTGGACGCACTGGGGCCGTATCTGTCGGGCTACCTGCCGGCCCTCGTCGCCGCGGTGGTCCTGACGCCGGTCGTCACGGTGGTCATCGCCCTCGCCGACTGGCCCTCGGCGCTCATCATCCTCGTCACGCTGCCGCTCATCCCGCTGTTCATGGTTCTGGTCGGACTGATGACACGCGACCGCACCACGCGCAAGCTGGCGACGATGAGCCGGCTGAGCGCCCAGCTCCTCGACCTCATCGCGGGATTGCCGACCCTGCGGGCGCTGAACCGGGCCGGTGGCCCGGCGGCGCGCGTCGGTGAGCTCGGCGAGGCGTACCGCCGTAGCACGATGAGTTCGCTGCGTGTCGCGTTCCTGTCGGGTGCCGTCCTGGAACTGCTCGCGACGCTCTGCGTGGCGCTGGTGGCAGTGAGTATCGGTCTGCGCCTGGTCTACGGCGAGATGTCGTTGTACGCCGGTGTTTTCGCACTGATCCTCGCGCCGGAGGCGTACTTGCCGCTGCGTCGGGTCGGGATGCAGTTCCACAATTCGACGGACGGCCTCACCGCTGCCGAGCAGGTCTTCGGGCTCATCGCGCCGGCGTCCGCCGGGTCGGGTCCGGCGGTGCCCGCCGCGGGGAGCCGGGGCGTCACGGTCGCCGGAGCGCCGATCACGCTGCTCGACGTCGGGGTCCACGGCCGCGACGGGTGGGCGCCGGAATCCCTTCGCGCGACGGTCGAACCGGGTTCGCTGACGGTGTTCACCGGGCCCAACGGGTCGGGAAAGTCGACGGTGCTTTCGACGATCATGGGCCTGCTCGCTCCTGACGAGGGGTCGGTGCTGATCGGGTCCACCCCGGTCGCCCAGGCCGATCCCGCGGCGCTGCACGAACAGATCGCCTGGCTGCCCCAGCAGCCGGTGATCGTGCCGGGCACGGTCGCCGAGAACCTGGCGCTCTACGGCGCCCTGGACCGCGGCGCCTTCGAATCAGCCTCCGCGGCAACCGGCTTCGCGGATGTGGTGGTCGAGTTGCCCGAACGGCTCGACACGGTGCTGGGAACGGGCGGGGTCGGGCTCTCCGCCGGACAGCGGCAGCGCCTCGCGCTGACCCGCGTCCTCGCCTCACCGGCGCCGCTGCTGCTCCTCGACGAGCCGACCGCCCATCTCGACGAGGCATCCGAACGCGAGGTGTTCGCGACCCTCCGCGATCGCGCCCGCGCCGGGGACACGGTCGTCGTGGTCGCGCATCGGGGTGTCGCCCGCGAGTACGCGGACCGGGCGATCGAGTTCCCGGCGGTCTCGGGCACGGCGGTCTCGGGCACGGCGGGCACAGGCACTGGCACGGTCGCGGAGGTGGATCATGCGCGGTGATCCGCTCTTTCGGGCCCTGGGGTTCCTGGGTCTTCGGGGGCGTCCGACCATCGCCGCGCTCGCCCTCGGCGTCGGCGGTTCGCTGTCGGCGCTCTTCCTCGCCGCGCTGTCTGCCTGGCTGATCACCCGCGCCTGGCAGATGCCGCCGGTGCTGTACCTGTCGGTCGCGATCACCGCGGTCCGGGCGCTGGGTATCTCGCGCGGTGTGTTCCGCTATCTGGAACGGCTGGCGACCCACGATCTCGCTCTGCAGGCCATGGCCACCGCGCGGCAACGGGTGTACACGGCGTTGGCGTCGGGCGCACCGGGTTATTCGGTCACGCTGCGGCGGAGTGAACTGCTGAACCGGACCGGTGACGACGTCGACGAGATCGGGAACGCCCTCATCCGCGGCCTCATCCCGATCGGCATCGGTGCCACGACATCGCTTGCGGCAGTGGTGGTGATGGCGCTGGTCTCGGTGCCCGCGGCCGTGGTGCTCGCACTCGCGCTGGCCGTCAGCGGCGGTGTGGCGCCGTGGCTGGCCGCACGCGGTGGTGCCCGGTCGATCCGCGACGGCGCGCAGGCCGCGTCCGAGGCCACGGAGGCCGCCACGACGGCGCTGTGGCACGCGCCTGAACTCGTCGTCGCACGCAGACGCCATCACGCGCTGGCAGCGGCCGCAGCGGCGGATCGCCGCCATCTCGACGCCACGGACCGGGGTATCCGGTGGCAGGCATCCGCCGCGGCGGCGACTCCGCTGGCATTGGGTGCGTCGCTGATCGCGGCATGCGTCATCGCCGTCGAATTGGCCTCGGCGACCTCGGGTTCGCTCGCCGGGGTGAGTTCGGGGGCTGGACTGACGCCGATGATCCTCGGTGTGCTCGTCCTGCTGCCGCTGTCGGCCTTCGAATCCACCGCGCCGCTCACCGAGGCCGGGCTGCAGATCGAGCGGAGCCGACAGAGTGCGGCCCGGCTCATGGCGCTGGTGGACGGGGCGCACGCCGACGGAACAGTCGATGTAACCGACGCCGAGGTGTATCGGTCTCCGGTGCGCCTGAGGACCACGGGCTTGCGCTGGGGACACCGGGATCGGGAGGTCCTCGGTCCCGCGGCGGGCGTGGATCTCGACCTGCGACCTGGTTCGCGTCTGGTGGTCACCGGCCCGAGCGGGGCGGGGAAGTCGACGCTGCTCCTCACCCTCGCCGGGTTGTTGCCGCCGATGGCCGGGGACGTCGAGGCGGTCGACGTCGGCGACGGTTCGATCGTCGGGTTACGTTCGGCGGGATGCTATTTCGCCGAGGAGGCGCACATCTTCTCGACGTCGGTCCGCGAGAACCTGCGCGTCGCCCGCGGTGACATCACCGACGAGGAGATCGACACCGCGCTGGCGGCCGCCGGGCTGCAGCGCTGGGCCGCAGCACTTCCCGACGGTCTGGACACCGTCCTCACCGGTGGGGCCGATGCGATGAGCGGCGGGCAGCGGCGGCGACTGCTGCTCGCCCGCGCACTGCTGCATCCCGCGCCGGTCGTCCTGCTCGACGAACCGACCGAGCATCTCGACGAGGCGGACTCCGACGAGCTGTTGCGGCGCCTCCTGGGGATCGAGCGGGACCTGTTCGGGCCCGACCGCATCGTCGTCGTGGTGACGCACCAGCCACCGGCCGATACCGGTGCGGTGGAGGTCCTCGAATTGGCGGGCCGGCCCCTTTCTGCTCCCTGAGGTGCGAGCGAAGCGAGCCACGAAGGGCTCCGCAGCGTGCCTCACCAGGCCCTTCGTGGCTCGTCGCTATCGCTCCTCGCACCTCAGGGAGCAATAGTCAGCGGCTCTCTGCCTGTGGGCGGGCACGAAACAAGAACCGGGGCCGGACGTACACGTCGTCCGGCCCCGGTTCCCCCCTGTGAGAGGCGGGAGGGCTAACCCGTGGACACCTCGTATCCCATCGGCAGCATCGTCGACTTGTGCTCGAGGAAGGACTCGAGACCTTCTCGGCCGTTCTCACGGCCGATGCCCGAGTTCTTGTAACCGCCGAACGGTGACTCGGGATCGATGGCGTACCAATTGATCCCGAAGGTGCCGGTGCGGATCTTGGTGGAGATCTCGATGCCGCGCTCGACGTCGTTCGTCCACACCGTGCCGGCGAGTCCGTAGCTCGAGTCGTTGGCGATGGCGATGGCCTCGTCGACGTCGTCGTAGGCGATGACCGACAGCACGGGACCGAAGATCTCCTCCTGCGCGATGGCCATGTCGTTGGTGACGCCGGTGAAGATCGTGGGGGTGAGGAAGTAGCCGGAGTCGAGTCCCTCGGGACGCTCGCTTTCGAGAACCGCGGTGGCACCGGCCTTCTTGCCGAGTTCGACGTACTCCTCGACCTTGTTCCGCTGGTTCTCGGTGATCAGCGGTCCGAGCTGGGCCTCCGGATCGGAGGGCAGCCCGACCTTCATCGCCTTCGCGGCCTCGACCATCGCGGCCACGATCTCGTCCTGTCGGCTGCGCGGCACCAGAATTCGCGTCTGCGCGACGCATGCCTGGCCCGTGTTGAACAGGCCGAGGAACGTCAGCATGAAAGCGTTCGCGGCGAGGTCGACGTCGTCGAGGACGATGGCGGCCGACTTGCCGCCCAGCTCGAGCGAACACCGCTTGAGGGTCTGGGCGCAGGCGGCGCCGATCGCCTTGCCGGCCGCGGTCGAACCGGTGAAGGTGATCTTGTCGACGTCGGGATGCGCGACGAGCGCCTGCCCGGTCTCGGTGCCACCGGTGACCACCGAGATCGCCTCGGCGGGAACGCCCGCCTCGATGAACAGCTGCGCGACGTAGTTGCCGGTCATGGGGGTCTCGGGTGCGGGTTTGAGCACCACCGAGCAGCCTGCGGCCAGCGCGGCACCCATCTTGTTGCAGGTGATGAACAGCGGGACGTTCCAGGCACAGATCGCGCCGACGACGCCCACCGGTTCGCGGGTGATCCTGGTGGTGCCGAACAGGCCGGTGCGGTATTCCTCCCACTGGTAGTCACGGGCCGCGTTGGCGTAGGCGCGCAGGACACCGGTGCCGGGGAGCTGTTGGAGGGTGCTGATCGCGCTCGGCGGCGCGCCCATCTCGGCGGATACGAGCGCGGTGATCTCGTCGCCCCGCTCGTCGATCAGATCAGCGACCTTCGCGATGATGTCGGCGCGCTGTGCGGGCGGCGTCGAACTCCAGACCCCGGAGTCGAAGGCCGCGCGCGCCGCGCGGACCGCGGCGTCGACGTCGGTGGCATCGGCGAGCGGTACCGAACCGACGCGCTCACCGGTGGCGGGGGAGTGGACCT
Organism: Gordonia sp. HS-NH1; assembly: GCF_001418765.1. Lineage (NCBI taxonomy): Bacteria > Bacillati > Actinomycetota > Actinomycetes > Mycobacteriales > Gordoniaceae > Gordonia > Gordonia sp. HS-NH1. The sequence goes on along the minus strand of NZ_LIYC01000007.1, from coordinate 143,334 downwards.
CGAGGGTCTCGGTGGAATGGGGATCGGCCCATCGGCCGCCGATGAGCAACTGGGGTTGATCGCCCCCGCCGATGAGGGTGGCGGGTTGGGACTCCACGGTCTCGGTCATTACGCGTGTGCTCCTCAGAGGACGGGGCCCTGCCCGGGCGTGGGCGGTCGACAGCCGCCGACGGACAGGTGTGAACTACGGCACACGCAATACTAGAACACGTTCTAACTCTGATGCCAGGGGTGGTCGTCAGGAACTCCCGAAGGCCACCCGGGCCTCCATCCCCTGCATCACGTCGTGGAGGATCTCGATCTGATCGGTCGGGTCCTCGGCCTCGAGGAGTCGTTGCTGGTCATGCGGTTGTCCCGCCGTCTGCGCCGCCCACCGGTGGATGGGCGAGAGGTCCGCGGCCCGGGGATCGGAGTCGATGAGGGCGAAGGCGGCGATGATCGGCTCGGGATCCTCGCCGGCGGCGCGGAACTTCCGCCGGATGAGCTCGCGGTGTCGTTCGGCGAGGTCGCGCAGACGGGCCAGATCGGAGCGGCTCGGGGTCCGCTCGGGCAACACCGTGATGCGGGCGCGCGGATATGGATCGTCGGGCAGCCATTCCTCGACCCGGAACCGGCGTCGGCCGATCGCGGTCAGCGTCGCGCGGCCGTCCGGTAGCCGGGCGGTGATCTCGGCGTGCGCCAGCGTGCCGACGCGGCAGCGTGACTCGCCGCCGCCGACCTCCGAACCGCGCTCGATCAGCACCACGCCGAATCGGACCGTGGGTGGATCGGTCGAGGTGTCGACATGGTCGTCGAGCATCTGCCGATAGCGCGGTTCGAAGATGCGCAGCGGTAGTTCCGCGCTCGGCACCAGGGCGGTGCCGAGCGGGAACATCGGCGCGACGAGCGACGCGCCCGCCGCCGGTTCAGGGGTCAGGGCGTGCTCGTCTCAGGACTTGGGCCGCGCGTCGAGCACGACCTCGAACTCGAGCAGATCGGCACCCGAGGCGACCGGCTTGGCGCGCTCACCGGAGTGCGCCTCGCGGGCCGGACCCGCCGACCAGGCCTGGAAGTCCTCTTCGGACTCCCACTCGGTGACGACGAAGTAGCGGTCGTCGCCCTTGACCGGACGCAGCAGCTGGAATCCGAGGAACCCCTTGGACCCGTCGACCGAGTGGGCGCGATTGGCGAACCGCTTCTCCAGTTCGGGGCCCGCGCCCTCGGGGACGGAGATGGCATTGATCTTCACAACAGACATGCGTCCACCATAGGCGCTGTGCGGGGGCGGTCGTCTGGGGAACGACGACACGGTGGTCGGGCCCCGTGCCGGTCGTCGGTGGCACTGCGGTTCTGCGACTACAGTTCTGGCATGTTCGACGGTGAGGTTCCGCAGGAGACCGGACTTCGCGACCACGGTGGTCCCGAAGTCGCGGACGAAGCGAACGGATCGTCGGCCACAGTCGAGCGCGCGGCGCCGCCCATCGTGTTGCTGCACGGCCTGATGGGCCGCGGACGGACATGGCGCCGCCAGGTCCCGTGGCTGCGCCGGTACGGCCGGGTGTTCACCTACGACGCCGCGTTCCACACCGGCGCCGACGCCGAACAACCCTGCGACGACGGCGAACTCGCGACGGAGCGGTTCGTCGCCGACCTCGCCGAGGTCCTCACCTGGATCGACCGCGGGCCTGCGGTCCTCATCGGGCATTCGATGGGAGCCCTACACGCCTGGTGCGCGGCGGCGGAGTACCCCGAACTCGTCGCAGCGCTGGTCGTCGAGGACATGGCCCCCGACTTCCGCGGCCGGACCACCACGAGCTGGACCCCGTGGTTCGAGTCCTGGCCGGACCGATTCGCCTCCGAGGCCGAAGCCGTCGAGATGTTCGGGCCGGTGGCCGGCCGCTACTTCTTCGAGGCCTTCGACGACGGCCGGTTACACGGTCGGATTCCGTTGTGGGCCGCGATCGCCGAGGAATGGGGCCGACGCGATTTCTGGACGCAATGGCGTTCGGTCGGCGTGCCGGCGCTGCTGATCGAGGCCGAGCACGGGGTCACCCCGCCGGGGCAGATGCGGACGATGTGCGCGGTCAACGACCACGCCCGGCATCTCCGCGTGCCGGATGCCGGACATCTGATCCACGACGACGCGCCACATGTGTATCGCGGTGCGGTGGAGGCATTCCTGTCCGGCCTCGACCGCTGAGACCGCCGCGCAACGTAATTCGGGGCGTACACGACGAATCGTGTACGCCCCGAGGAGGAACGGGTGGCGTCAGGCGGGGTCGGCCGGCGCGATGGGCGCGCCGTTGAGCCGACGCCAGCAGTGCACGAAAAACAGCTGGGCGACGGGAGCTGCAACGATCAGGCCGATTCCGCACAGTAGGGCGCCGACCAGGGTGATTGCGTAAGTCACCAACCACGTGAGTAGAGAGTCGCCGAATCTGGACTTCACCAACTCGAACGATGCCTTCAGTGCCTCGACAGGCGATAGCCCCTTGTCGATTGTGGCAACGATCGAGAAGATCAAGAAGAACGCGGCGATGATGCCGGGGAGCACGCACAGGAACGTACCGATGGCTGTGATGATCCCGACCAGAATCGCGGTGCCGATCACTGGTCCGAATCGAATCGGGGTCAGGAAAGATGCCGCGGATACAGGTTCGCCGTTAGCGACACGGACCGCTCCGGAGATGATGCTCGCCTGCAAGTACAGAATGCCGATGTAGAAGACCACGGCGATAAGCGCCATTAGGATGTAAGTACCGATTCCAGGCCCGCCGGACTGGATATACCCGTTCTCGTCTATAACGAGGTCGTCACTGCTGGCGAATAAAACGGTGTAGAAGACCCCGAGGAACACCGCGTAAAGCAGGAACATCGCGAGGCCCGGCAGGATCATCGCGCCGACGTTGTTCTTGAATTTGCCGAAGGCCCACGAGAACGCGGTGCCCACGTCGATCTTGCCCGAATCTCCCGGCGCGCCGTAGGGATCCGGGGCTCCGGGATAGGCCCCGGCGTCACCGTACTGCGGCCCGCCCGGAGGCGGCGGAGGCGGGGCCTGGCCGTACTGCGGCTGCGGCGGCGGCTGCTGGCCGTACGGCGGTTGCTGGGGAGGCTGCTGCCCGTACTGCGGCGGCTGCTGCCCGTATTGGGGCGGCTGCTGCCCGGGGAAGCCGCCCGGTTGCTGCGGGTCCGGCGGCGGGACAGGGGGATACGGCGGCTGACTCATGGATCGGGACATTAGCAACGATCCGGGCGTGGTGGGAGACTATCTCCGAACGATCAAACGACTGGTCAATGAACCCGGCACGGATTATGAGGTCTGTCGGCACCGGCTCGAGCGGAGTTCCGGTACAGCCGTCTCGGAGCCGTTCGGCGGAGTCCCGGCGGAGCTATGCCTCGCCGGCGAGGCAGTAGCGTCCGCTTGCGGTGATCTCCACGAGCCCGTCGACGAGCAGCGAATCCAGGGCCCGGTCGCGCTGGGCGGTGTCGGAGGTCCACACGACGTCGAGTGCGGCGCGGTCGACGGCGCCGCTCGTGTTGCGCAGGACATCGAGGAGCAGCCCGCGCACCTGACGGTCGGTGCCGGCGAACTTCTGCACCCGGCGCGGCGGTCCGGAGTGCGTCGGCCGGCCGAGGCCGACCCAGGTGCAACCGTCGACGAGAGGGCACATGTCGCACTTGGGGTTTCGAGCCGTGCAGACGAGCGCGCCGAGTTCCATCAGCGCCGCCGAGAAGCGTGGTGCCGACGCGGCGTAGGTGCCGTCGACGGACCGGGGGAGCAGCGCCTGCGCGTCGGCGAGATCCCGCCGCGACGGATTCGCCGGTTGTTCGCGCCCGTGAACCGCGCGGACGATGACCCGCCGGACGTTGGTGTCGACCACCGGCACGGCCTGTCCATAGGCGAAGCACGCGACCGCCCGTGCGGTGTAGTCCCCGATACCGGGCAGTCCCAGCATGGTCTCGACATCCTCGGGAACCCGATCGCCGTGGTCGGCGGCAAGCACCTTGGCGCACTCGTGAAGGCGGAGCGCGCGTCGGGGGTAGCCGAGCTTGCCCCACGCCCGCAGGACCTCCCCGGCCGGTTCGACCGCCATCGCCGAGGGGGCCGGCCACCGCCGGACCCACTCCCGCCAGGGTTCGACCACCCGGGACACCGGCGTCTGCTGCAACATGATCTCGCTGATGAGGATCTGCCAGCCGCTACACGACGGGTCACGCCACGGAAGATCCCGTTCATGCATATCGAACCAACCGAGCAGATGGCCCGATGGCACACTATTGGGCATGACCGCAACGACACCACGGCAGGCCTGGCGCATCCTGCGCGACGGCAACAACCGATTTGTGACAGGTGAATCTCAGCATCCCAGCCAGGGTATCGAGGACCGGGCGCGACTCGCCGGGGGCCAGCATCCGCACGTCGCGCTCTTCGGTTGCGCCGACTCGCGGCTGGCGGCCGAGATCATCTTCGACCAGGGCCTCGGCGACATGTTCGTCGTCCGCACGGCCGGTCAGGTCATCGACTCGGCAGTCCTCGGTTCGCTCGAGTACGCCGTCGAGGTGTTGCAGGTGCCGCTCATCGTGATCCTCGGGCACGACAGCTGCGGCGCGGTGAAGGCCACCCTCGACGCGCTCGACGACAACCAGATCCCCGGCGGTTACATCCGGGACGTCGTGGAACGGGTCACCCCCAGCATCCTCGCCGGCCGTAGCGAGGGCCTGACACGAGTCGACGAGTTCGAGGCCCGCCATGTGGTGGAGACCGGGCAGCTGCTCATGCAGCGCAGCCGGATCATCGCCGATCGGATCAGTACCGGCCGCCTGGCGATCGTCGGCCTGACCTACCAGCTCAGCGAGGGGCAGGTGAACGTCCAGGGCGTGTACGGGGACATCGGTGAACGCCCGGCGCCCACCGCGGTGGCCGAGTCTGCCTGACGTCGTATTCGTCTCCGCATGCGGTGGACCTGAAGGCGAACTCTAGACTTTGCCTGCTCGGGACCGCTTTCCCGCTGCGACACGCCGCACGTGATGAACCAGAAGTCAAGACCCGGCCGTTAGCGTTGTGGTCGTGATCGAACCCCAGGGCCCGCTGCCACCCGAGATCTACTGGCGACGCCGCGTCGTCGCCGCGGGTGGTGCGCTGGTCGTGGTCGGTCTGGTCGTAGCACTGATCGTGTGGATGACGTCGGGAAGCGGGGATCCGCAGAACACCGCAGCCACCGCGAGCGTGTCGTCGAGCTCATCGGCGTCGTCGACGACATCCGCGCCGCCCGCGTCGGAACCGCAGGCGGGTGGCGCCTCCGGTGAACCGGATGCGGGGGGCGGCGCCGGCGGCGGGGCGGGTGCTCCGGCGGGGCCGCCCGCGGGGTCCGCGACCCCGGTCGAATCGACAAGTCCAGCAGGCGTTCCCGGAGCGGCCGGCGGGCCGGCCCTGTGCCCGGATCAGGCGATCTCGGTGGTCCTCTACACCGACAAGCCCACCTACACGATCGGACAGAACCCGGTGTTCACCATCGTGACCACCAACGCGGGACTGTCCGAGTGCACCCGCGACGTCGGCAAGGCCGTGCAGAACGTCATCGTCCGCACCCTGGACGGCACCCGGACGCTGTGGTCGGCGCGCGACTGCTCGCCGCTGAACACCGTCAACAACGTGGTGCTCAAGCCTGCGCAGCAGGTCAAGGACACGATCACCTGGTCGGGCACCACCAGCAGCCCCGGTTGCGAGCGCCCGCGGACCCAGGTGCCCGCCGGCTCCTACTCCGCCATCGGCAAGATCGGCGAACGCGAATCGTTCCCGATCACGTTCAACATGGTCGCCCCGGCCCAACAGCCCTGAGCGACGGTCACGTTCGCCGGGCCAGGCGACTAGTCGTAGCGCTCGATGCTGGTCTCGGCCAGGCGGGTACCGCGAACTATTCGTTCGCTAGGTAAAGTACCGACTCGTTGAGTATCAATGATGAGATCTCCTACCTCGGTCTCGTCTGGCGGGGAGGTCTCTCATCCGAGTCGGATTCAAGGCGTTCATGCGTCGCTGTGTGGTTGCCGCGGGCGTTGCGGTGACGTGCGCATCATCAGCGCTGGTGTGGGGCAGCGGGCCCGCAGTGGCATCCGACCCGGAGATGCTCAGGGCTGACGCGGGTTGCGTCTGGAGAACGCCGGCCGAGCGCGCTCAGAACCTACAGACTTGTACCTTCGACTCGACTGCGCTCGGGCGAGAGGCCACGGTCCAGATCCGAGCCGCAGACACACGAGAGCGCCAGGCAGGGCGCGGAATCTACTTCCTGGACGGATTGGGGTCGAATCCGGAGTTCAGTACGTGGACAGCGGAGCCTGAAACCGTCGCTGCCTACGATTCCGTCAACACTCTCGTCTTTCCGGCCGGTGGTGCAGGTGAGTGGATGACAGACTGGGAGAAAGCGCCCACCGGTCAGTCGATTCCGCCGCAATGGAGCTCGTTCATCGGGGTCGAACTGCCGAAGTATCTGCAGCGGAACTTCGATGTGCCGAGATCGGGCAACGGCATCGTCGGGGTATCGATGTCCGCGGGTCCGGCGATCGTCCTTGCGCTGGACCATCCAACGGTGTTCAAAGTGGCCCGTTCCTACTCCGGCTACTATCCGACTGACAACCCGCTCGGGTGGTTGGGAATACCTGCCATCCAGCGTGAGCGTGCCGACATCGAGAACGGACGCACCGCGATGTGGGGAGACCCTGAGGCGCCGGGTAACCGCTGGGCACAGAACGACGTCCTGTCCCGTATCGGCGAAGTCGCGCGAACTCGCCAGACCGTGATTGTTTCCTCCGGGAACGGAATTCCGACCAGCAATGAACTCCGCGAAGCCAACCAGGTCCTTCAGGAACGATTGGCTGCTGATCCCGGATCGGGTCCGAAGCTCGTGCAGCAGGCGGCAACCGCGCTAGCTCTGGGAGTTGCGCTGGAGTCTGGCGCTATGTTCTCGACGGTGGCCCTCCAGGCCGTATCGACACGTCTCGGACTGCCGATCTCGTTCAACTATCGGAACGGCGGACACAACTGGTATGCGTGGTCGGCGGACGCGAACGATGACGCGCAGATGATCGAACGAGCACTGCTGTCCAACTAGCGGCCTCGCGGCCGTTGCCGTGATCGAGGTACCAGTCGCCCGAATACGCGCGATCAGTCGTAGCGCTCGATGCTGGTCTCGGCCAGGCGGGACAGTCCCTCACGGATGTGGCGGGCCCAGATGCTGCCGATACCCTCGACCGCCTGCAGATCGGCCGACGAGCTCGCGAGCAGCGCCTGTAGGGTCCCGAAGCTGCGCACGAGCCGGTCCACGTGGGCGAACTGCAGCCGCGAGATCCGGGCGAGCAGACGGTAACCGCGGGGACTCATCGCCGTGTCCTGGGCCTCGATCGTCGTCGGGTACCCGAAGGCCCCGGCGAGCAGGGTGAGGTCGAGAAGGTCTGCGTCGCTGAGGTTCTCGACGACCTCGAGCGCCTGGCGGACATCCTCGGCGGTCGCCGGCTCGGGGCTGGCGTAGTAGTCGCGGACGAGCAGTTCGCGCATGGTGTCGTTGTCGCTGATCAGCTCCTCGAGCTGCAGGCTGACCTGCCGGCCGTTCACACCGAGTTCGAGGACGTACTCCTCGATCTCGGCCGACACACGACGGACCATCTCCATGCGCTGGGCGGTCGACATCGCGTCGCGCAGCAGCACGTAGTCCTCGATCTCCGCGCGCGACAGCGCCGAGATCACCTCGTCGAGCCGGGCCTTGTACCGCTCGAGGGTGGCCAGCGCGACGTTGGCGCGGGACAGGATCGGGTCCGGGCTCTCGACGACCCGGCGGGCGCCGTCGACGTAGACGCTCACGATCGACATCGACGCGCTCACCGAGATCACCGGATGCCCGGTCTGGATGGCGGTCCGCTCCGCCGCGCGGTGACGGGTGCCCGACTCCTCGGTCGGGATGGAGGGATCGGGGACCAGCTGGACGTTGGCCCGCACGATGCGCTTGCCGTCGGTGGAGAGCACGACTGCGCCGTCCATCTTGGCGAGCTCGCGCAGTCGCGTCGGCGCGAACTCCACGTCGAGGTGGAAACCGCCGTCGCAGATCTTCTCGACGTCGGAGTCGTGCCCCAGCACGATGAGGGCGCCGGTGCCGCCTCGCAGGATGCGTTCGAGGCCGTCACGAAGCGGCGTGCCGGGCGCGACGCGCGCCACCGTGTCGCGCGTCAGCTCGGATCTGACCACCTCGGCAACCATGACTTCCCTCCAGTGACCCGTCCGTCCCCGCGGGGACGGCGCCCACCCGCGCCGGGCCGGATGCCAGCGACATCGGCCGTTCTGATGGTGACTAGGGTACCGGGGTGTGAAGAGCAGCAGTTTCGTGGTGCCCGACGACCTGGACGAGGTGGAACGCCACCCGAAGGCGGCGAAGCCGGGCGAACCCGTCCGCATGCACAACCCGACCTGCTACGGCTGCGGACCGGACTCCCCGCAGGGCCTGCATCTGGTGGTGCATGCGGGTGAGGGGTTCACCGTCGACGCGTCGATGGAGGTCGAGACCCGGATGGAGGGCGGCCCCGGCGTCATCCACGGCGGCATCCTGAGCACCGCGTTCGACGAGGTGATGGGCACGATCCCGCTCCTGATCGGGCCCTCCGGGGTGACGGTGCATCTCGAGGTGGATTACATCCGGCCCATCCCGGTGGGCTCGACGCTGCAGTTCACCGGCACCTTGCTGGGCCGACAGCGCCGCAAAATCTTCACCGAGGCGGTCGCCCACATCGGTAATCCGGACGAGCCGGTGGCCAGCGCACACGCGATCTTCGTGACGATCGATGTGCGGAAGCACTTCGCCGCCCATGTCGAGAAGAGCGCCCGGGCGGAGGAGTACAAACGCCGGATGTACCCCTAGGCGTAGCGGCCAGGGGGACGGGTCAGAAGGGCGCGTCCACCGGATCGGCGTCGCGGAGACCGACGGCGTCGCCGAGGTTCGCCACACGCAGGATCCGGATGCCCGTCGGCAGTTCCTCGTCGGTGGCCGCGGGGATGATCGCCTCCCGGAAGCCGAGTCGCTTCGCCTCGGCGAGTCGGCGCGCGACGGCCGAGACACGACGGACCTCACCGCCGAGCCCGACCTCGCCGACGACCACCGTCGACTGCGGGATCGGCTGGTTCTTCACCGTGGAGTACACAGCGAGCGCGATCGCGAGATCGGCGGCCGGCTCGGTCACGCGCATGCCGCCCACCGTGGATAGATACACCTCGCTCTTCGCGATCTGTTTCAGACCCCCGCGTGCCTGCAGGACCGCGAGCACCATCGAGACGCGGTTCATGTCCAGGCCGGAGACCGCCCGGCGCGGAATGTTCATCTCGGTGCCGTTCGCCAGCGCCTGGACCTCGCCCACCAGTGCGCGTTTGCCGTCCATGGTCACCAGGGTCGCGCTGCCGCTCACATCCGAATCACGTTGATGCAGAAAGATTCCGGAGGGATCCGGGACCTGATGGATGCCGTCGTCGCGCTGTTCGAAACACCCCACCTCGTCGGCCGCACCGAACCGGTTCTTGACACCGCGGACCATGCGTAGCGTCGAGTGCCGGTCACCCTCGAACGCGAGTACGACGTCGACGAGGTGCTCCAGCGACCGCGGCCCGGCGACCGCGCCCTCCTTGGTGACGTGGCCGACGAGGATGACCGCGACCCCGCGGTTCTTGGCGAGCGAGACCAGTGCGGTCGTGACCGCCCGGATCTGGGTCACGCCGCCGGTGACGCCGTCGGCCCCGGAGGCGACGAGGGTCTGTACCGAGTCGACGATCATGAGTGACGGCGCGACGGAGTCGACGTGGCCGAGGATCGTCGCGAGGTCGGTCTCGGCGGCCAGGTAGACGTTCGGGTGCACCGCGCCGGTGCGCTCGGCCCGCATGCGGACCTGCCCGGCAGATTCCTCGCCGGTGATGTAGAGCGCCGTGCGGTCCTGTGCCGCCCAGTGTTTGACGGCTTCGAGCAGCAGCGTCGACTTGCCGACGCCGGGCTCACCGGCCAGCAGGATGACCGAGCCCGGGACGACGCCGCGGCCCAGCACCCGGTCGAGCTCGCCGATGCCCGTGGGGATCGCGGCGGACGATTCGGCGTCGACCTCGGTGATGCGCAGAGCGGGGCTCGACGGTGCGACCGCCGCGGTCGAGCGCGCCGACGGTGCCGGCCCGGCCACCTCGCCGATGGTGCCCCATTCGCCGCACTCGGGGCAGCGGCCCACCCACTTGGGCACCTGATGGCCACACGCGGTGCAGCGGAAGGACGTCTTGGTTCTGGCCACCCGGTCAGCCTAGGTGGCGGGGCCGACAGAACGAGCGAGGCCCGGCGGGTGCCGGGCCTCGCTCGTGGAAGTGGTTCGACCGGTGGTCAGTGGCCGCCTTCGCCGTGACCCTCGCCGTCGGCGCCGTGTTCGCCGGTGCCGGCCCCGGAGCCCTCTTCGCCGTGGCCCTCGTCGCCGTGATGCTAGTTGTAGAAGGTCGGCTCGGCGTTACGTGCCACGTCCTGGCGCTCGAGCTCGGCGCCGCCGTCGACCGGGGCGTCGACGGTGGTCTGGCCGGCATCGACCCAGCGGCCGTCGGCCTCGCGCTTCTCGAACACGAACGTCAGCTCGGTCGTCAGACCCGCCGCGACCGTGTCACCGGTGTTGTCGAGCTCGACGCTGAGGCGCTTCTCGAACTCGGCGTTGGCGCCGACCGGGGTGCCGCCGCGCAGCGCCCCGTTGGGCGGGATGACGCGGTCATCGGCCTCAGCGCCCTCGATGAAGGTGACCTGCCCCTCCTCGGGGTTGATCCCCTTGAGGCGGTAGTAGACAAGCGGATCGGAGTTGGCGATGACGAACGCCAGCTCGAACGGTCCGCCGTCGCCGAAGACCGTCGATGCGTCGTTCTCGGGGTAGAGGATCTGCACGTCGCGGAGCTCGAGTTCGTCGTAGTTGACGTTCGCGCCGTTGATCGCGGGCAGCTGATTGGCGGTCTGCGAGATCTGACCCGCACCGCAGCCGGTGGTGCCGAGGGCGACGGCGATGCCGATCGCGGCAACCGCGGTCACCATGCGAGATGGCCGAACCGCCGACCGCCGCGCGGAAAGTGATAGCACTGACACCCGATCCTCCCAGGTCAAACGAAGCCGACATGCAGCGCGCGAAACCCTGCACTACGCAGCGTAGTGGGCGCGGTGCGGAAAAGTCCGGCCGGGTACCCGATTGGTCTGTCGCCGTCGCCGGCGCCACGGCCCCGCAGCGGTCGCCGGGTGGTCGTGCCCACGTCGTCCCAGGGGTCGGCGGGCGGTGCCGGGGAGCCCGGTCGACACCGTGGTGGGGCGTACCCCGCGCCAGGCCGACGGGGAGCTCCGGTGGGGTAGCGCACCCTCACCGCGCACCCCTCGCGACCTCGCAAGAGCCTGTCATGAAACCTGTTCACCGCGTTGACCTGCACCGTTGGGTGGGTGCCTCGGAACGCCCGTGCTAGACTGGCTTCACTCGAAAGGGGCAAGGAACATTGAATTTCAAAGTTGGCGACACCGTCGTTTACCCCCATCACGGTGCTGCCCGGGTCGAAGACATCGTGACCCGGACCATCAAGGGTGAGCAGATCGAATACCTTGTTCTCAAGGTTGCCGACGGTGACATGACCGTTCAGATTCCCTCGACGAAGCTCGAGTACGTGGGCGTTCGCGACGTCGTCGGGCAGGAAGGTCTCGATCAGGTCTTCCAGGTTCTGCGGGCCCCGCACACCGAGGAGCCGACCAACTGGGCGCGCCGGTTCAAGGCGAACCAGGAGAAGCTGATCTCGGGCGACATCATCAAGGTCGCCGAGATCGTCCGCGACCTCTGGCGTCGCGAACAGGATCGTGGGTTGTCGGCCGGTGAGAAGCGGATGCTGACCCGAGCCCGTCGCGTTCTGGTCGACGAGTTGTCACTCGCCCAGAACACCGACGACGAGAAGGCCACCAGCATGCTGGACGAGGTTCTCGCCGCCGCTTCCTGACCGCCGGTCGCACCTGGTTCAGGACTCTTCGTGACCCCTACGCCGGAGCTTTCCGGCGCAGAAGTCTGTGTCATCATCCCGGCCGCCGGGTCGGGAACCCGGCTCGGTGAGCCGGTGCCCAAGGCCTTCGTGGACGTGGGTGGACGGACGATCCTCGAGCGATGCGTCGACAACATCCCCGCCTCGCTGGGGGCGACCGTGGTCGTCGTGGTGCCCGCCGACCTCGTCGAGCGGGCATCGGCGTTGCTGACCGGCGTGCGCGTCGTCGCCGGTGGCGCTCACCGGTCGGATTCGGTGCGCGCCGGCATCGCCGCCGCCGGCCACGCCGGCATCCTGCTCGTGCACGACGCCGCGCGACCACTCACCCCCGCGCGGGTGTTCACCGACGTCGTCGCCGCGATCCGCGCCGGGCATCAGGCGGTCGTCCCCGCCGTTCCCGTCGTCGACACCCTCAAACAGGTCGAGCCCGGCCCGGCCGGTCTCGAACGCGTGACGCGGACCGTCGACCGCGAGGAGTTGCGCGCCGTACAGACCCCCCAGGGTTTCACCCGTGACGCCCTCCTCCGCGCGCACGCCGATGACGCCGGTATCGCGACCGACGACGCCGGCCTCGTCGAGACATGCGGAATCGATGTCCACCTCGTCCCCGGAGACCCGCTTGCCATGAAGATCACCACGCCCTGGGACCTGCGTATCGTGCGCGACATGGTCGGTGGGCGATGAGGGTCGGCATCGGTACCGATGCCCATCGCGTCGACGCGTCCGCCGAGTGCTGGATGGTCGGTCTGTATTTTCCCGACGAACCGGGGTGTGAAGGCCACTCCGACGGCGACGTCGGCGCCCACGCGCTGTGCGATGCGGTGCTGTCGGCGGCGGGTCTGGGTGACGTGGGTTCCGTGTTCGGCACCGGTCGCCCGGAGTGGGAGGGTGTCTCGGGAGTCCAGATGCTCTCGCACGTACGGACTCTCATCGAGGCCGACGGGCTCCGCGTGGTGAACGCGGCCGTACAGGTGGTGGGCAATCGGCCCAAGATCGGACCGCGCCGTGCGGAGGCGCAGCAGGTGCTGTCCGACGTGCTGGGCGGCCCGGTGTCGGTGTCGGCGACAACGACCGACGGCCTGGGCATGACCGGCCGCGGCGAGGGGATCGCCGCGGTGGCCACCGCGCTGCTGGACGCCGCGGGCTAACCCCCCGAGCTCAGCAGGATGTCGCAGGCCCGGCCGGTGGCCTCGGCCGGCGGGGTGAGACGCGCGGCGAGACCGGCCGCGCCCGCCGCCACCGCGGGATCGGTGAGGGGGGCCAGATCGTCCGGGCCGAACCGGGCGAGACGATTGCCCGCTCCGGCGCCGGCTCCGCGCAGGGCGGCCGCCCACATCGGCTGATCGGCGCTCAACCACGCGACCACCGACGGGATCCCGGCGCGCGCCACGGCCGCCGTGGTGCCGGCGCCACCGTGGTGAACGGCACCCCCGCACTGCGGCAACAGGAGCTCGTGGTCGACGGGCCCATCGATGTGCAGCAGCCGGTCGTGGTGTGGCAGCGGGTGTTCGGTGTGCCCGATGACGCGCAGGCCGCGGGCGAGCAGAGTGGACACGATGGCGGTGATCTGCTCGCTGCTGATCTTCATGCTGCCGAAACCGACATAGACGGGTGGTTCGCCTCCGCCGATCCAGTCCAGCGCGGCGGCCGTCGCGTCGTTCCCGGCCGCCATCGCACTCCGGGACGCTTTGTCGGGCAACAGGAATCCGACCAGCGGACGCTGCGCGCCCCACTCCTCGTCGAGACCGGGGAAGAGCGCGGCGTCGTAGGCCTGGATCTCCGGCACGCCCCGCGCGCGGAGTCGGCTTCCGAGTGGGCCTTTCGCGACCGGTAGGTCGAGTTCGTGGCGGAGTCGACGGTCCGCCCCGCGCACCGTCAGCCAATAGGTGCGGTCGGCGAGCAGCCACATCGCTCGCGAGACGGGCCGGGGGTAGCGGCGGTAGCGGACGTCGAGGCTCGCGTTGGGCCGCAGCGGACAGAAGTGCAACGGCACGAACGGGATTCCACGACTCTGTGCGATCGCCTCGCCGCGGTCCTGGGCGAGCGGACCGGTCACGAGCAGATCCGAGGAGTCGGCGAGCTCGCGCATCACGCGCTCGGAGGTCGCGCGCCCGTGTTCGGCGACCTCGCCGAGTGCACGCAGACGTACGCGCGGGTTCTTCGATTTGAGGCGTTCTTTCACCAGTGGGCTCGCGAGGAGCTCGGCGGTCGACGGTGCCAGCACCTCGGTCGGCAGACCCGTCGCGGCGGTCATGTCGACCAGATCCTCCGGTACGGCCAGACGTACCCCGTGTCCGCGCCGGGTGAGCTCGGCGCCGAGCGCGATCGCCGGCTGGATGTCACCCCGGCTGCCGTGGACCGCGAATGCGAACCTCATGCGCCCCAGGGCTTTCCCGAGATCCCCCAGGCGGCGAGCTCGTCGTCGACGAGGGACCGCAGGGACGCGGCGTCGGGGATGCGGACCGGGTCGAGGGAACTGACGCTGAACATCACGTGGCCGTCGTTGATCGCGAGCCAGCCGCTGACACCGCCTTTGCGGTCGCGCAACCGCACCGGGTCGCCGGTGGCGGTGATGGCCCGGATCGACAGTGCACCAGCGGTTCCGGTGCCGAGCGTCGCGAACTCGTCGGGGGCCTGGCCGACGTTCGACGCCAGGCACAGCGGTGTGGTCACCTTGGACGCCAGGCGCCGCGTGATCGACGGGCTCAGCGCCTGCAACACGACGGCTCGTTGCGCGACGGCGCCCGAGTTCGCGGCGAGTCTGCCGTAGGCGTCCTTGCATGCGGTGCGCACCGCGGTGAGGTCGTCGTAGCGCCCGGGGACGACCTCCACGAAAGCCGTTGCGCCCGAGCTGGCGTTGGCCCGCCGGTCGTCGAGCGTGCGGGAGGAGACCGGCAGCGAGACCGGGACGACGTCCCCCTCCGACACGCGGCCGCTGCGCTCGAGGATGCCGACCATCAGGGCGGCGAAGAGACTGTTGTCGGTGCCCCCGCGGGACTTCGCCGCCCCGGTGTAGTCCGCCTGCGGGATCAGGACCGTGACATTCGGCGCGGTCTCGGCGCCCGCGACGTCGGTGTCGGTGTCGGGTGTGGGCCGGCCGGTCACCCGCACGGGGGAGGGCGGCGGGGTGGACCGGCTCGCGCGCCAGATGCGCGCGGCGGTCGTGCCCGCGGTCCACAGCAGGTCCGCCGCATCGCGGACGTCGGAGACGAGGCCGGGTTCGGCGCCGGGCACGTAGTCGAGGCCGTGGATGGCCTCGATGACCGCGACCGCTCCGGTGCCGCCGTCGGCGATGACATGGGAGATGATCAGCGAGACCAGCACCGAGTCGTCGGCGGCCGCGCGGGCGACGACGAGCCGCCACGCCGGCCCGTTCTCGAAGTCGAGCGGGGCGTCCGCCTGTGCCCGCCCCCAGGCCTCCTCGTCGCCGGCCGGTACCGGTTCGGTCTGCACCGAGACCGCGCCTGCCTCCGGGGTGTACCGCCAGTACGCGCGGCCCGGTCCACGGTGTCGGGTGACGAGCCTGCTCAGGCGCCCATAACGCAACTTCTGGCCGAGTGCGGTGATGGTGTCGACGTCGACCGTGCCGGGGAACCGCCAGAGTGTCTGGTTCACGACGGGGAGGCCGAGGACGACGTCCATCCGGACGAACAGGTCGTCGTCGGCGGTCAGGCGGTCGACGGCCTCCGGTGCCGACGTGCGGTCGGGGCGGACCAGGGATGCAAAATTCATGCTTGCCTTGCCGTTGGTTGATCGGGTCAGGTGATTGCCGGTACGGACTCCGCACTCTTCACCGCAAGACGCGCACACTACCGGACGCCTCTCCGGGAAACACGAGAGGGAAACCGAGGTTCGGTAGGGGTTCTGACGATGAGATCTTTCACACCGAGTCAGGGACCAACGGGCGACTCCCGCGCGCCCAGCGGTCATTGCTACGGCAGAAAAGCGCTCCGGCGACCTCAAAACTAAGGGTCAGAGCCATACGAGCACGTTAGTCGGACCTACGGACGTTCGAGTTCGGGTTGTCGGCCGACTCTTGCCACCGCATAGCCTTCCATTCATTTTGCTCGCCAAACTATCAATCAAGGCGGATCCGGGTTACTGTCTTGACCGTTGATAAGGGCGTCCTAACCGCGTTGGTGCGATCGGCTGTGGTGTCTGGGTCTGCGGTGGTGTCGTTGAGGACGTCTACCGAGGTGCTCGAACGCGTGGCGAACACGGAGGAAGTTGTGGAATACACCGAGCTGACCGACTATTCGATGCCCGGCGGCACCGTCACCGCCTGGGAGCCGCAGGTCGACGCCACCGAGTGGCAGACGGACTCCCGACAGCTGTCCTACATGCACCTCGAACACGCCCGCCGGGCGGTCCGCGAGGGCTCGGAGTGGTACAGCCAGTGGATCGGCACCGCCTTCCGGATCGAGCATCCGCTCGACCGGGAAGCCCTCTCCCGCACCATCATCGCGTGGTATCGCCGGCACGAGGCATTCCGGACCTCGGTACGCGTCCACGAACCGGAGCATCCGCAGGGCGACCTGACCCGGATCACCATCTCGGCCGATTCGATCACCGTCCGCGAGCGCGACTTCGGGTCGGACCTGGCCGCCGACGAGGTCTCCGGCCTGGTCACCGACTACTTCAATCGCACGGTCACGCCGCTGAGCTGGCCGCACTGCATCGCCGTGACCGTGGAGCCGACCGGTGACGACACCGGGTTCCTGCTCGTGTTCGCGGCCGACCACACCGTGATGGACGCCTACACCCAGGTGTTCGCCATCCGCGAGCTCACCGCGCTCTACGCCGCCGAGGTGACCGGTGAACCCCACGCGCTGCACCAGTTCGGCAGCTACCTCGACTTCAGCGACGCCGAGCGTCGACTCGGTGAGCAGATCGACGCGAACAACGTCGCGGTCAGTCAGTGGCGGGACTTCTTCGACGACACCCCGACCGCCGTGCAGCCCGAACCCGTCCCGCGTTTCCCGCGGTTCGAGGTGCCGGCCGGGTCGCCGCGCACCATCGTGTCGGAACGCTTGCCGGACAACGGGTTCCAGGCGACCTTGTCGCACTGGCTGCTCGACGCCGCGGACACCAAGCGCTTCGACGCGGTGTGCAAGGGTGCCGGATCGTCGATGACGGCGGGGATCTACACCGCGCTGTCCATGACCTCGGCCGCGCTGTCGGGCAGTGCGGATCTGCGATTCATCGGCCCGGTGCACACCCGTAACGCCATCGAGTGGGGCGAAGCCGTCGGCTGGTTCGTCGGCATCATCCCCGTCGCGATCCGGCCCGGCCAGCCGGCGAAGTTCACCGACGCGCTGACGGCCGTGGCGGCGACCTCCGCGCAGTACAAGAGCGTGGGTGCGGCCCCGTTCGCGCCGGTGGCCGAACTCATCGGCGGCGACGTGACGCCGCCCGGCTTCGTGGTGTCCTACATCGACCTCCGTCATGCTGAGGGTGCGGCCGACTGGACACCTCGCCAGGCGCGCGTGCTGCGCAGCGCGACGCGCGACGCCGACGAGGTCTACTTCTGGATCAACCGGATTCCGACCGGGCTCAACGTGTCCGCGCGATTCCCCGCCGACGAGAACGCCGCCGCCGTCGAGGTCTTCCTCTCCACGTTCCGCGAGATCCTGACGACGATCGTCGCCGACGGTGACTGCGAGTACACCTACCGTGCGGTCGAATCCGTGCCGGCCGGAGCGCACACCGGAGGGTCGACGGCCGCACTCGGCAGCTGATGACCGGCGCCGTGCGGACCGTCTTCGCCACGCCCCGGTTCGGTGCGCCGGGCTCGGTGGTGGTCCCGCTGCGCGACCACCTGATCGGCGGTCGGACCGTCGAATGGGAACTGCGCGAAGCCGATCGAGTGGGCCGTGCCGCGCAGCAGTGGGGGAGCGGGGTCTCGTTCCTGCAGTCCGACCACCTGGCGACGATGGGCGACAAGCGGCGTCGCGGCGAGGTGCACACGGGATTCCTGCTCGCCGCCATGCGTTTCGACACCGTCCTCGACGAGGGTGCGATGGCCGCGGCGCTCACCGACTTCGTGCGTCGGCACGAAGAACTGCGCGCGCACTACCGCCCCGGACCGGACGGTCCCCAGCGGTGGGTGGCGCCGCCCGAGGAGTACGTGATCGAGGTCGCCGACACCGAATCCGTCATCGTGGCCGGGGCCGATCTCGGCACCTGGGTCGGGCGTCAGGCGTCGGAAAAGGCTCGCGCGGAACTGGTTCCGGGGTCCTGGTGGGCGGCGACCGTCGACGACGGCGGTTTCACCTTCTTCGTGGCCACGGATCACGCGCACGGCGACGGATATTCGTCGGTGCTCGCACTGACCGAGATCACCGCGCTCTACCGTGCACACTGCGCGGGGAGGACACCCACACCGCCGGCGCCGGGCGCGTTCGGCGAAGCCGTGCTCGCCGAACGGTCCGCGGCGGCCGCGCTCCCGCCCGACGACGAGCGGGTGGCGATGTGGCGAGAGGTGTTGCTGGCCAACGACGGTCGCGCACCGCGGTGCCCGCTCGACCTGGGCCTCACCGACGACGCCCCGGCCCCGGCGGTCGCGGTGGAGCAGTGGTTGCTCGATCCGGATGCGCTCGCGCGCTGCGACGCCCGACTGGACCGGACCGGCGAGGGATTCGCCGGTCTCCTGTACGCCACCCTGGCGGTGCGTCACCGCGAGATCACCGGGGAGTCGCGGTTCTTCGTCTCCACGGTGCTCGCCACCCGCGACGCCGGGACCGCGTGGACCCAGGGCTGGCTGTGCAACTTCGCCCCGATCGCAGTGGAGCTCCCCGCCGAGCCGACGCCCTTCGACGACGTGGTGCGCGCGGCCGGACGTAGCGTGCGCGCCGCGCGCCGCGCGAGTTCGGCGCCCGCACACGGGGTCCTGGCGTTGCTGGCCGCCGAAGGCGTCTTCCGGGGCCTGGACGGCAGCCCGTACATGGTGTCCTACACCGATCTGGCGCGACTACCGATCGGCGACGACCCGGCCCTGACGACGATGCAGACCTCGAGTGGCGTCGGCCCCACGCGCAACGCCAACCTGTGGTTCACGCGGACCCCCGCGGGCCTCGTCGTCCGGTGTCATCTCCCCGACAACGACGTGGCACGCACATCGGTCGCCGACCACCTCGCACGTGTCGGCGGCATCCTCGACGACTATGCGAGCGGGAGCCCGAGCGGTGAAGCTCTCGAGTTCGGAGACCTGGGAGGTCGAGCCGGGGGAACTGATCCGATGGCTTCCGCTACCCGGCGGCTGCGCGGCGTCGTCGAGCGCGCCGGTGTCGGAGAACGAGCGATTCCACCTGGACTCGATCGCGCAGGGGCAACCCGGCTGGATCGCGCTCACGCTCGACTTCCCCGAGCGGCTCGAGCTCGCGCGCCTTGGCGAGGTGGTGTCCACCGTCATCGCGCGGCACGACGTCCTGCGCAGCCACTACGTGGCGACCGACACCGGATACCAGCGAGTGCTGCACGGCGGCGTCGACGTCAAGGAGGACTCGCACGAACCCGACGCCGGGCTCGGGCCCGCGGAGTTCGCGGCCGAACTGGCCGGACGGATCACCGCCACGTGCAACCCGTTCGAGCCGGTGCCGCACTTCCTGGCCGCCGTCCGCAGAGCGTCGAGCACGACCCTCGTCTGCGGGTTCGACCACTGCTACGTCGACGCGCGCTCGATGGCGCTGCTGTCCTCCGAGATCTGCGATCTGCTCGCCGGCGCGGCCCTCGCTCCCGCGGAGTCCGGGCTGGACGCGCTGCGTCGGGTCGCGGGCGACGAGGCGGCGGTGCCCCCCGACGACCCCCGACTGGGCGAGTGGGGACGATTCCTGGCCGCGACCGACTGGCAGGTCCCGGAGTTCCCCGTCGACCTCGGTGTCCCGGCGGGCGAATCCGTGGAGATGCGCACGATCGTCGAGACCCTGCTGCCGGGCGATACGGCGCGGGCGTTCAGTTCGGCGGTCCACCGACACGGCGGGCGGACGTACCCCGCGGTGCTCACCTGCGCGGCGATGGCCGTCAAGTCGCTCGGCGGGCCCGACGAGCTCGCCACCGTGGTGCCCACCGGCACCGGCGCGGGCCCCGGCTGTGTGGGCTGGTCGGTGGGCAACGCGCCCCTGCGGATCACCGGCGGCGACGATCTGTTCGGGGCGGCAGAGATCAACACGGCCCGGCTCGCCGCCGCCCTGCCGCTGGCCGAGATCGGGCTGACCCCGGTCTACCTCGCCTTCGGCAGCCGGCTCCGTCAGCGCCGGTCGGACGTCTTCATGATGTCCTACGTCGACTACACGCGACTGCCGAGTCCGCATCGGGGGGTACGGGCCGAACAGGTCTCCAGTGCCAAACCGACCGACACCGCGCAATGGTGGTTCTGGCGCGATGCGGACGGGATCCACGTCCGCGTGCGACATCCCGCCACCGAGCGGGCGGTCGCGGTCCTGTCCGCGACCATCGCGGAGATGAGGGCGACCGCCGCCGCCGTCGCCGCGGAGCCGGCCGGCCCGGTCGGCGTCCCCGGTGAGCGTGCGTGAGGTGCGCGCACCTGCGGCTCGGGCCGTCGGTGGCCAGGTCAGGGTCCGGTAGGATTGCCGGTCGTGACCCTGCGCCTGTATGACACCGACTCCCGAGAGGTGCGCGACTTCGTGCCGCTGCACCCAGGCCAGGCGTCGGTGTACCTGTGCGGCGCGACCGTCCAGGGAGTACCGCACATCGGGCACGTCCGCAGCGGCATCGCCTTCGACATCCTGCGGCGCTGGCTGACCCACCAGGGTCTCGACGTGCTGTTCGTGCGCAACGTCACCGACATCGACGACAAGATCCTGCGAAAGGCCGCGGACGCGGGACGGCCGTGGTGGGAATGGGCAGCCACCCACGAGCGTGCGTTCGACGACGCCTACCGTGCGCTGGGGGTCCTGCCGCCGTCGGCCGAGCCGCGGGCCACGGGGTTCGTCACCCAGATGGTCGAATACATGGAGCGACTGATCAGCCGCGGGCACGCCTACGTCGCCGACGGCAACGTGTACTTCGACGTCCTGAGCCTGCCGGAGTACGGGTCGCTGTCCGGACACCGGCTCGACGACGTGCACCAGGGTGAGAGCGCGGGGACCGGCAAACGCGATCCCCGCGACTTCACCCTGTGGAAGGCGGCCAAGCCCGACGAGCCGTCCTGGCCGACGCCCTGGGGCCCCGGCCGTCCCGGCTGGCACCTCGAGTGCTCGGCGATGGCCACCTCGCTGCTCGGCGCTGAGTTCGACATCCACTGCGGCGGGATGGATCTCATCTTCCCGCACCACGAGAACGAGATCGCGCAGGCACACGGTGCGGGAGATGCGTTCGCGCGCTACTGGTTACACAACGGCTGGGTCACCATGGGTGGCGAGAAGATGAGCAAGTCGCTGGGCAACGTGGTGTCGATCCCCGCGATGCTGCAACGGGTCCGGGCGGTCGAGCTCCGCTACTACCTCGGCAGCGCGCACTACCGGTCGATGCTGGAGTACTCGTCTGGCGCGCTCACTGAGGCCGCCGCCGGCTATCGGCGCGTCGAGTCGTTCGTGGCCCGGGTCGGCGCGCGCGTGGGCGAGGTGGTCGTCGGGGATGTCGACCCCGAGTTCGCCGCCGCGCTCGACGACGACCTCGGCGTCCCGGCCGCACTCGCGGTCGTGCACAACGTGGTTCGGCAGGGCAATACCGCGTTGGAGTCCGGTGACGGAGCCGCCGCGCTGGCCGCTGCGTCCACGGTCCGCGCGATGATGGGGATTCTGGGCGTCGACCCGCTGGACGACCGGTGGGCGGGTGCCGCCGACGAGTCGGCCGCCACCTCCGCACTCGACGTGCTGGTGCAGGCGGAATTGCAGCGACGCGCCGACGCGCGCGTCGCCAAGGACTGGGCGACCGCGGACGCGGTGCGGGATCGGCTGGCGCAGGCCGGTATCGAGGTCACCGACACCCCCGACGGTGCGCAATGGGCATTGAAGGGTGAGGCGTGATGGCAGGGAACTCCAAGCGCAGAGGCGCGATTCGCAAGGACGGCACCAAGAAGGGGCAGACCGTCGGCTCGGGTGGTCAGCGTCGCCGCGGCCTCGAGGCCCGTGGCGCGACACCGAAAGCAGTTGACCGGCCGTATCATCCGGCTCACAAGCGAGCCAAGGCGGCGTCGAAGTCGGCGGCCGGTCGCAGCGGGGCGCGGGCCCGGGACGAAGGTCCCGAGTATGTCCTCGGCCGCAATCCGGTTGTGGAATGCCTGCGCGCCGGCGTGCCGGCCACCGCGCTGTACATCGCCACCAACTCCGAGCCCGACGAGCGGGTCGCCGAGGCGGTGAAGATCGCCGGCGACTCGGCGATCTCCATCCTCGAGGTCGGCAAACCCGAACTCGATCGCCTGTCCACCAACGGAATGCACCAGGGCATCGCGCTGCAGGTGCCGGAGTTCGAGTACACCCACCCGGACGACCTGATGGCGGAGGCCAAGGCCAGCGGCACCCCGCCGCTGCTCGTCGCCCTCGACAACATCACCGATCCGCGCAACCTGGGCGCGGTGATCCGCTCGGTCGCGGCCTTCGGCGGGCACGGCGTGGTCATCCCCGCACGACGCAGCGCGAGCGTGACGGCCGTCGCCTGGCGGACCAGCGCCGGTGCCGCGGCGCGCCTGCCGGTCGCCCGCGCGACCAATCTGACTCGCACATTGAAGGATTGGGCCGACGCCGGGGCGCAACTGGTCGGTCTAGATGCAGACGGTGACGTCACCCTCGACGACTACGACGGCAGCGGCCCCACCGTGATCGTGGTCGGTTCGGAGGGCAAGGGGCTCTCCCGCCTCGTCCGCGAGAGCTGCGACTCGATCCTGTCCATTCCGATGGCCGGCGACGTCGAGAGCCTCAACGCCTCGGTCGCCGCGGGTGTGGTCCTCGCCGAGTTCGCCCGCCAGCGACGCGGCTAGGCAGCATCCCTCCCGGCCGGTCAGGCCGGTGGCGCGCCGATGACGATTCCGGCGGCGGTGAGTGCGTCGCGCACGGCCTGCGCGTGTCCGACCGCGCCCGGGGTGTCGCCATGGAGGCAGACCGATCCGGCGTCGACGTCGATCAGGGTTCCGTCGATCGCGCCGATCCGGCCCGTCGTGACGAGTTCGACCACCCGTCGCGCGATCTCGGCGCTGTCCGACAACACCGCGCCGTCGGTTCCGCGCGGCACGAGGGTGCCCTCCGGGGTGTAGGCGCGGTCGGCGAACGCCTCGGAGATGGTGTCGAGTCCCGCCCGTCGGGCGCGTGACAGCACCTCCGATCCCGGTAGCCCCATGACCGCCAATCCGGCGTCGACATCGCGGACCGCGGTGACCACGGCCTCGGCCTGCTGCTCGTGATGGACGATGGTGTTGTACAGCGCGCCATGCGGTTTGACGTAGGTGACGGCCCCGCCGACCGATCGGGCGAGGGCGTCGAGCGCGCCGATCTGGTACACCAGGTCGGCGACGAGGTCCGGAGTCGTCATCTCCATGAACCGGCGCCCGAAGCCGCTGCGATCGGGGTAGGACACCTGGGCGCCGATCCGGACCCCGGCGTCGACCGCGGCCCGGCAGGTGGCGAGCAACTGCGCGGGGGTGCCGGCGTGAAAGCCGCACGCCACGTTGGCGCTGGTGACGATCCCCAGCATCGCCGCGTCGTCACCGATGCCCTCACCGAGGTCGGCGTTGAGGTCGATGCGTGCCGCGCCGGAACCCATGAGCGCATCGTAGTGGTGGCCGACCAGCGGGGACCGCCCGATCGGTGTGTGCGCGGCGGCGGGTAGACGAAGTCGTCGTTTTCGTCTACGGTGGTGGGTATGGCATTTCTCGACAGTAAGGTGACCACCCGTAACGGCGTGGTCGAGGGCGCCCGGGGGAAGCGGCTGCGCAAGGGGACCATCAGCTGGCGAGGCATCCCGTTCGCGGCACCGCCGGTGGCCCATCGCCGGTTCCGTGCACCGGAGCCCGCCCACGACTGGCCCGGCGTCCGCGACTGCACCAAGGTGGCCAAAGCGGCCATCCAGGAGAAGCGGTTCACGGCCATCGCCCCGGGCAAGTTCGCGCCGATGGCCGAGGACTGCCTCACGCTGAACGTCTACTCGCCCGACGTCGCGTCGTCGACTCCGCGACCGGTGATGGTGTTCATCCACGGCGGTGCGTTCATCCTCGGCACGGCCGCCACCCCGCTCTACGACGGCGCCTTCCTCGCGCGTGCCCAGGACGTCGTCGTCGTCACCATCCAGTACCGGTTCGGTCCGTTCGGCTTCCTCGACCTCGGTCAGTTCGCCACCGAGGACCGTCCGTTCGACTCCAACGTCGGCCTGCGTGACCAGATCGCGGCCCTGCAGTGGGTCCAGGACAACATCGAGGCGTTCGGCGGGGACGCGGAGAACGTCACGATCTTCGGCGAGAGCGCCGGCGGGTCGTCGGTGCTCTCGCTGCTGTCCGCCCCGTCGACGACCGGTCTCTATCACCAGGCCATCGCGCAGAGTCCCGCCCCGGAACTGATCGTCGAGCAGGACGCGGCGAAGATCTACGCGGACGAGTTCGTCCGGCTGTTGCGCGACCCGCAGCGTCGGGCGACCTCCTTCGAACGGGACGAGCCGCCCGTCGACACGGTCCACGCCCAGCGTCTGCTCACCTCGCCCAACCCGGCGTTGCTGCTGGCGGCGGGGAACCGGCTGATGCGATTCGCCACCAAGACCGCCGGTGGTGCGAGCCCGTTCGCGCCCGTCGTCGACGGCGATCTGCTGCCGCGGTCACCGCTCGCCGCCGCCGCGGGTGGGCTCACGCAGCCGGTGCCGCTCGTGATCGGCAGCAACCGCGACGAGGGCAAGCTGTTCGCCAAACTCTGGAACGTCCTGGCCGACGCCGATTCGAGGATGGCTATGAACGCTACCTTCCCAATAAAACGCGCCCTGATGCGCGTCGAGGACGAAGAGGTCCGGCGCGAGATCGCCTCGCACTACGAGGACGGGGACCGGGATCGCATCCGGCTGGCCGGCGACTCGATCTTCTGGGCACCGATGAGCGCCTTCGCCGACGGGCACAGCGCCGTCGCCCCGACCTACGTGTACCGCTACGACTACCAGACGAAGGTGCTCGAGGCCACGGGCTTCGGGGCCACGCACGCCACCGAGCTGTTCAGCGTGTTCGGTGCCTACCGGGCCCCGATGGGTGCCGGTCTCGCCCTCGCCGACTGGCCCGCCACCGGCCGGGTCACCAAGAACGTCCAGACCCGCTGGGGCGGGTTCGCCCGCACCGGCGACCCCGGTTTCGGCTGGCCCGCCTACACCACCGCCGACCGCAAGGTCCTCGTCCTCGACGACCCCGACCACGTCGAGGCCGATCCGGACGCCCTGCGTCGTCAGGCGTGGTACCGGGTGCACTCGCCGGCCTGAGGACTCAGCCGAACTCCCACACCGACGGCGGGTCGGCGGCGAGGAACGACAGGACGAGCGGATTGAACAGCTCGGGCGACTCCACCGGCAGGATGTGGGTGCCCGGGATGACGGCCAGCCGTCCGCGCGGCAAGGTCCGCGCGAGTTCCAGCGCGTGTTCGAGGCGGACGAGCCCCCGGTCGGCGACCACCACGAGCGTCGGCGCCTCGACTCGTGCGAACGCGGCGACCTCGCAGTCCGGTTCGGTGGTCAGCATCCGGACCGCCTTGTCGTAGACGGTGTCGAAGTGCTCGGGTCCGTCGGGTGAGGTGGTGTCGTAGTAGATGCGCAGGTAGTCCACCGTGGCCGGGTCGCGCCGCGTCACCTGGTCGATGAACTCGTCGGCGGTTCGGCCGGCACTGTTGAGGTATCCGCCGACGAACACCAGCCGGCGGACGAGGTCCGGACGTTCGCGGGCGACGAGCAGCGCGACCGGGGCGCCGTCGGCCCAGCCCACCAGATGGGCCGGTCGGCATACGACGGTCTCGAGATAGACGATCGTGCGTGCGACGATGCGTTCGAGGCTGAAGTCGCCCGGGAGATCGGGGCTGTGTCCGTGACCGGACCGTTCGGGTACGAACAGTTGCAGGCCGGCGTCGAGAAATGCGGGGATCTGCGTTCCCCACGCGGACGCCGAGGCGAACAGCCCGTGGAGCAGCACCACCGGCGGGCCGTGCGCCTCCCCGGCGGTGAAGTGCCAGATCGTCGCGTCGGCGATGTCGACGTAGACGCCGCCGTCGACGTGTTCACCGGCGTGAACCTGTCGCATCGCGCTCCCTCGAGTTCGCCGGACTTCTCGACCCCCGCCATGGTCGCAGAGTTCGGCCCCTGTTCGGGCGAACGTGTGCGAATCGAAACGCCCGCAATGCCGGCGGAGGCAGGCGACACGACAGGGACCCGAAAAGGTGTCCCAATCGTTCACATCCGATAAGTTCTTCTGCGGGGCGGTGCACAGGTCGGGAACGGGGAGCACTCGAAGGGTGAGAAATGCACGTGTCCTGGGGATCTCGCGGTCGATCGCGCTCTCGACTACTCCGCACATCGTCCGTGCTGCTCGCCGGTCTCCTGCTCGCGGCGACCGGTTCGATGGGCACGGTCCCCGTCGCCGGCGCGGCCCCCGGTGACCCGCCGCCGCCACTGAGTCTGCGCGACCTCGGCTCGTCGACGACCATCTCGTTCCCCGGGCAACAGGGCGAGGTCAGTCTGGCCCTGGCGGTACCGCCGAATCTCACGCCGACCGAACTCCGCGGCGTCGCACAGTATCCGGCGTTCGTCACCGGTGGCAACGTCGACGTCCTGCAGGAGGGCAGGCTGATCTCGCGCACGCCCATCAGCCCGTCGGTCAACTCGCCCATCGTCCTGCCCCTGCGCGGTGTCCGGGTTGATCGCAACGCCGCCGACCTCGTCCTGCGGACCTACCTGCGTACCGCGGGCACCTGCCTCTTCGATCCGGATTCGGGGTTCCGGATCGAGAACGCGACCGCGTCCTACGGCGGACGGGAAGCGGCCCCGAACAGCGTCGCCGAGTTCCTCCCTCCGGTTCTGCGCAAGCTCACCATCTACGTCCCGGACGACGTGCGGCCCGCCGAGGGAGCCGCGGCCGTCTCGCTGGCGACCGCCGTCGTGGCGAACTACGGCTCGGCCGCCGTCGAGATCGAGACCGATTCGCTGTCCCGGCGCGCCGCGGCCCCCACCGAGGCCGTCGAGCCGCTCGAACGGCAGGTGGTCATCAACTCCGATCTGCTCCAGGGACTGAGTCTCGCTCCCGGCGCCGCGGGGTGGCCCGTGCTGCGGATCGGCGGTGGCGCCGACCAGCTGCCGTCGCAGGTCGGCTTCCTGACCTCGAACCTGTCGTCGATCGCGATCAGTTCCGCGGCCGTGGCCGGCGCGCCGTTCGACGCGCCCCAGCTCGCCCCGGTCGTCAACACGCTGGCCGACCTGGGTGTCGGCGATCAACAGGTGACCGCCACCGGCTGGCCGTCGATCTCCTTCGGCGTCGACCAGACGCGCCTGGGGCGGCCGTCGAAGAACGTCCGGGTCCAGGTGAAGGGTGCCTATACGCCGATGGGCGGGCAGATCGCGGTGGCGATCGGACCGCGGGTCATCGCGTCCTGGCCGGCCGACGGGTCCGGCAGCTACGACCACTGGGTGGACATCCCGCAGGACCTGTTGACGCGATACACCGAGCTGACGGTCACCTACAACCACGGCGACGTCCGCGAACAGTGCGGGGAGGGGGTGCGCAGCTCGTTGAGCCTCGACTCGTCCGGTGAGGTCCGCTCCGAGCCCGCCGACCCGCCCGCCCCGGCCGGCTTCGTGTCACTGCCGCAGTCGCTGATGCCGAGCACCGCGGTCGCATGGACGGCGGGCGACGTCGCCGACGTCCGGCGTGCGGTGTCGCTCATGTCGGGTCTGCAGCGCCTGTCCGCGGTGCGCCTCGGGGTGGAGGTGATGCCCGTCGACGACGCGATGGCCACCGACGGTCCGGCCGTGATCATCGCCGCCGACGGTCGCGGCGTCCCGGACGTGGACCTGCCTGTCACCGCGGACGGCGGCACGATCTCGGTCCGCGACGACGACGGCCGGCGCTCGGAGGTGGTCGTCACCCCGACACTGCAATTCGGCTCGCTGCAGGTGGCGCGCGATGCCGGCCGGACCGTGCTCGTGGCCAGCTCGACCGACGATTCCGCGGACCTCGACGCCGTGCTCACCTGGCTGGAGGCCGATCCCGACCGGTGGCCGTCGCTCAACGGTGACGCCCTGCTGCAAGTGGCCGGGGAGGAACCGGTGGAGGTGCTGGCCGACGAGGGCCGGCCGGAGACGGAGTCGTCGGACGGTTCGCTGTGGCCCGCGGTGGCGGTCACGACCGTCGCCGTCCTCATCGCCGCCGTCGCGGCGACACTGGTGCTCCGGCGCCGGCGCCGGCACACCGACGGGGACTGATCTCCGGTGCCATCGACCGTCTCCAGGGTCGTCGACTCGAGAGTCGTCGGGGTGGCGACGCGCCGGAAACCGGCGCAGCCGGTCCGGATGTTCGTCGAGCACCCCGACCGGGCCATCGCCCTGCGATGGCTGTTCCTGCTCGCCTGCACCGCACTCGGCTTCTGGAACACCATCCGGGCCGTCGCCGACGAGCTCATGGCGCAGACGCTGATCCTGTACGTGCCGGTACTCGTCGTCCTGAGCCTCGTCGCGGTCGTCGGTGTCTCGTGGCGCCGCTTCGACGAACTGCCGATCTACGACCGGCAGACCGACGTCATCGTCGGGATCGTCGTGCTCATCCTGTCGCTGGCGATGAAGTACCTGGTCAACCCGCGCTACGCCCGTGCGTATCTCACGACCCACATGGACCTGCTCGCGCTGTGGCTGTTCGTGCTCGGGGCATCGATCCTGTTGTTCGGGCTGCGTCCCGTCGCGCGATACCGGTGGGCGTGGCTGCTGTTCGCCCTGATCTTCCCGTTGCCGGTGCGCGGAGTCGTGCTGCCGCTCGGAGGCACATCCCTGGCCGCGGGTTTCACGCTGGTGCTGATGGCGGTGGCTGCGACCGCGATCGCGGTGGGCCGGACGTGGCGGCGCAAGGCGCTCGCGGCGTTGCTCGCCGGGGGCATCGGGACCGGTGCGCTGGTGATCTTCTATCTGCTCGACGCACCCCGCAACGTCCTCGTCCCGTACCCGGCGCTCATCGCCGCGCTCGCCACGTCGTCGTACATGCTGTTCGACTACCGGAGGCGCGGCGGAATGCACTGGGCGCCACCGGACGCCGGACACTTCGCGGCGCCGAAGGTGGCATTCGTGGGACGGCCGGGCCTGGTGGTACTCCTGGCCGCGGTCATCCTCGCGATGATCCCCACCCCGCCCGTCGGCAGCACGTGGCAGAGCGCGCGGTTCCCCCAGCTCGACATCGGTCCGGCGCTGGTGGTGCCGGTCGGGTGGCGACAGGAATCGGTCGGCGTCTACGGCTGGGTCAGCCGCCTGTACGGACCCGGTGCGACGCTCAACCGGCAGGTTCTCGTGCAGAGCCGCGGAACGCGGGCGTTCGACAAGTTCGCGCGACCGCGCCGGGTCGTCGTGGACAGCGTCGACAGCCGGCGGTCCCTGGCGCTCGAGGTGTATCCGGACATCTTCCGGTACGACCTCTCCCGGGATCGGTCGAGCGAGCCGTTCGACCTGGCGCTGCCGTTCGGGGTCGAGGGAAAGTTGTGGAGTGTCGTCGACGACGAGCGATACCTGACCTACACCGTGCTGTCGTGGTGGTGGACCAACGGGAACCGCACGCAGCAGGTCATGCTGTGGGCGGTCGACAACCACGAACCCGACGCGTACTTCCCCGAACCCCGGATCACCATCCTGGCGAACCTCAACTCGCTGATGATCATCTTGCTGCGCGGCAACTCGGTGCTGAGCGACAGCGACCCGCAGTACAAGGACCGCACCCTGCTCATCCAGCTGGCCGGCGCGTTGATCGGCGCACAGCTCGGCGCCGAGGCGGTGGAGGAGCGGTGATGAACGCAGCCGACGGAAGCGACGACCACGAGATGCGGGACGCGGACGCACCCGGCGTCGCGCGGAGCACCCGGCCCCGGCGTCCGGTCGCCGAACTGCTCGCCGACCCGGCGTACCGGGCGCAGGCACTCGACGACGCGGTGAACCGCCTCCGCGATGCCGACGCGGACATGTCGGCGTCGGTGGCGTTCAGCCGGATCCAGAAGATCATCGGATTCACGGTCCTCGGCCTCGTCGCCGTCGCGATGGTCTTCTATCCAGTCGGAACCTGCGCGACGCTCGTGTCGATCGCCACCATCGGGTATGTGGTCACCCTCGTCGACCGGGTGGTGATCTTCCGCCGCGGACTGGTCAACGGGGCGATCCGGGTGTCCGACGAGCAGGCCCGGTCGATCCCCGACGACGAGCTGCCCTACTACACCGTCTTCGTCCCGGCCTACGGTGAGCCCGAGGTGGTCGGGCAGCTCGTGGCGGCGATGGAGACCATCGAGTATCCGCGCGAGAAGCTGCAGGTGCTGTTGCTGCTCGAAGAAGACGATGAGCCGACGATCGAGGCGGCGCGCGGGGTCGAGGAGAACGGCATCGTCACCGTTGTCCTGACACCGCCGGCGCAACCCCGCACCAAACCGAAGGCGTGCAACTACGGAATGCACTTCGCCACCGGCGACATCGTCACGATCTTCGATGCCGAGGACAAACCCGATCCGCTGCAGTTGCGCCGCGCCGTCCATGTGCTGAACAACTCCGACGACGAGTCGGTGGTGTGCGTCCAGGGCAAGCTCAGCTTCCACAACGTGCGCGACAACCTGCTGACCGAGTGGTTCACCGCCGACTACGGGATCTGGTTCGGGTTCCTGCTGCCGGGCATGATGGTCAGCCGGGCGCCGATTCCGTTGGGCGGCACGTCGAATCACTTCAAGCGCGACGTCCTCGACACGATCGGGGCGTGGGATCCGTTCAACGTGACCGAGGACGCCGACCTCGGTGTGCGCATCGCCGACCACGGATACCGCACCCTCGTGCTTGACTCGGTCACGATGGAAGAGGCCAACGTCGACGCCATCAACTGGGTTCGCCAGCGCTCCCGTTGGTACAAGGGCTACATGCAGACGTGGCTCGTCCACATGCGTCACCCGGTCAAGTTGTGGCACATCCTCGGGCCGGTCGCATTCGTGCGGTTCACGCTGCTCATCGCCGGAACACCGGTGATCGCCTGCCTCAACATGGTCTTCTGGCTCATCCTGGCCATGTGGATCGGCGGGCAGCCCGCGTTCGTCGCGGAGTTGTTCCCCGGGCCCATCTACTATCTGGCACTGCTCTCGATGCTGCTGGGCAACGGCGCCGCCATCTACATGAACCTGATCGCGATCCGCGAGGACGACCGCAGTGAGTTGCTGCTGTCAGCGCTGCTGATCCCGCTGTACTGGCTGATGATGAGTGTCGCCGCCATCAAGGGCATGTGGCAGATCCTGGTCAATCCGTCGTACTGGGAGAAGACCTTTCACGGTCTGTCGACGAGCAGCCAGAGCACCGAGAGCGATCAGGCCGGCCAGAAGGACGGCGACGAGGACGACACCGCGGAACCAGCGGGAGCCCGGACGTGAGGCGCCGCGTCCCGGCCGGGGTGATCATCTTCCTGGCCGCGTGGATCCCCTACCTCGTGATCGGGATCTACCTCGCCACCGAGGTCCATCTGTTGTTCGGCGACGCGCTGTCGCGGGTGCAGTCGGCGCAGAGCGTGCTGTTCAGCCGCTCCCCGCACCTGGCGGCGATCGGCTTCGTCTTCACCCCGCTGACAGCGGTCGTCCAGCTGCCCCTCGTCGCGTTGAGTCCGTGGTTCCCGGAGATGACGACGCACGCGGTGTCGGCGGTGATCATGTCGTCGGCCTTCATGGCCGGATCGATCGTGCAGATCTCCGGCATCGCACGCGATCAGGGACTCAGCCCGCGCGTGGCGGGCACGTTCACGGTCCTCTACGCGATCAACCCGATGATCGTCCTGTACGCGGCCAACGGGATGAGTGAGGCGCCCTACCTCTTCTTCCTCGCCTGGGCGTCCCGGCGACTCATCCGATGGGTGTCCACCGACGACGTCCACGAACTCGTCGTCGCGGGGATCGCGCTGGCGCTGTCCTACCTCACCCGCTACGACGGCGGTGCCGCGGCGATCGCGGCCGCGTTCGTGGTCGCCTGGGTGACCTACTCCCGGCACGACCCCGCGAAGCGGGTGCCTCGTGTCCTGCTCGACGTGACGCTCACCCTCGCGCCCAGCGCGTTGGCCTTTCTCGCCTGGGCGGCGGCCGGGTGGCTCATCACCGGTGACGCCTTCGCCCAGTTCACCTCGGAATACGGCAATGCCGCGATCATCGCCCAGTCCGGCGGCAGCGGCTCGGCCACCACCGGAGACGCGGTGAGGTTCTCGCTCACCGAGATCACCATCCTCGCGCCGCTCCTGCCCATCCTGATCCTCGGACTGATCGCGGTGCGCGCGCGCCGGCGCCGCCTGATGCCGTTGCTGCCCGTACTGCTGATCGTCGCGGTACTCGCGTTCCAGATCTTCGGTTACTCACGCGGATCGACGTTCGGCTTCCTGCGGTTCTACATGACCGTCATCTTGCTGGCCGCGATCGTGGCCCTGATGTCGGTGCCGCTGCGGCATCAGGTTCCCGTGCGGCGCATGGGCGCACACGCCTACCTCGCCCCGGTGCGTCCGTACGCTTCCCGGTGGGGGTACAAGATCGCGGTCACGGTGGCGCTCGTCGTCGTCGCGGCGGCGCTCCCGGTCACGACCTACGGCATGACGTCACCCAAGTACGCGCCGCAGGAGTTCGCTCTCGGATCGGTGGTTCGTCCGCAACCGGATTCGGTGTCGCCCAAGTACCTCGGCGAGGAACGCATCGTGCGCTCGTTCTCCACCGAACGCGCGCTCGCGGAGTACCTCGACGACCTCCGGCTGCCCGACGGATCGGTGTTGTGCGACACCGTCTACGGGTTCGCGGTGGTGGCGCAGTCCACCCGGCCCCGCCAGTTCGTCATCCCCTCCGACCGTGACTTCACCGAATTGCTCAACGATCCGCGCAACGGCGGGGTCCAGTACTTCCTCACCGTTCCCTCGGCCGGCCGGGGTCTGTCCGACGCGATCAATCAGCGGTATCCGACCATGTACGAGAACGGGGCCCAGCTCGGGGTGCTCGCGCTCGAGGCCCGTAACGACGGCGCCGATCTACCGGATTGGCGGATGTACCGAATCCTGTGATCGGCCGGGGGTTTCGTAGACCGCGGGGTCACAGGATGTTGGCGCGGACCACACTCCAGGCCGGGTCGAACGGTCCGATGTCGTAGGTGCATGACGACTCCCGCGGATCCGGGACGAAAGCCCACAGCAGCGCGCCGGCGACACCGAGCGCGCGGTGGTTCGCGATGATGTCCTCGAACGCCCGGGCGCGCGTCGTCGCGGGCAGGCAGGAGCCGGCGTCGATGCCGATCTCGTTGACCACCAACGGCTTTCCGGCGCTCCGGGCCTGACGGACGCGAGTCGCCAGGTCGCTGCCGAGCGGACCGGAGGTCTGGCCGCGTCCGGTGCGGTAGTCGTGGAAGTCGAGTACGTCGATGCCGGGAGACCGGGCGACGTCGAGATAACCGGGACCGGCCAGGCCGCACTGGTCGCCGCCGACGAGACCCGCGAAGATCGGCCGGTCGGCGTCATAGGAGCGCAGCAGCGCGCCCGCCGAATCGAAGAACGACCGCAGGACAGCGGTGGCGTCGGCGGGACAGGTGCGCGCGTCCAACTCGCACGAGTCCGGACCGCACCGGCTCGCCTCCGGCTCGCCGACGAGCTCCCAGCCGACGACCGACGGTTCGTCGTGCCACCGCGTCACCGCGGTCTCGACCCACTGCGCGAAGGACGGCTGGTTGACCGACGGCGGTGTGCGCCAGCCCCGGGCGTAGAACTCACGGTCCTTGAACCGGCCGTCCTCGCAGTCCCCGGACCCGCCGGCGAGAACCGGCAGCACCAGCTGGCGATGCCGGGCCGCGGCGGCGAAGACCCGGTCGAGCGGCGCGAAGTCGAGGAGCCCGCTGCGCTTGTGAACGGCGAAGGACGAGAACACATTGAACCGGGTCAGTGCCCGCGGTGGCAGTTTCGCGAAGTAGGCGTCGAGGTCGACCTCGGCACCGCACCCGCTGTTCACCGCCCAGTCGGTGCCCAGCTGGTAGGCGTTGAAACCGGCGGGCCACCACGGCTTTCCGTCGAGGACGAGCCCGCCCGGGGTGGCCTGGACCCGCTGCGTCGGCGTCGGCTGGAGGGGGCCGGGGTCCGGCGTGCGGGCGCACCCGGTGAGGCACAGGAGAACTCCGGCGATCGCGGTGAGCACCACGGCGAGCGTCCGCGTCCTGCTGCGTCGGGGGACCACAGGTGCAGGTTACTCGTCACCTAAGGTGGCGGTATGACGTCGGGGCCGGACGAGCCGGGGTGCGCGGGGAGCCCGCGGGCGGTGGTGCTCGTCGCCGTCGTCGTCGCGCTGACCGCGCTCCTGTCCGCCTGCGGGCAGCCGACGCCGAACTCCCCGGCGGCGAGCAGCGCCACCTCACCCGAACCGACGACCCCGCCGGTCACCACCGCCATGCCGTACCCGGCGACGTCGGCGCCCGCGCCGGTCGTCTACCGCCCGCCCTACATCGAGCGAACCGAATGGACCGACACCGCCGTCGGTCCGAGTCTCTCGGTGTTCCCCACGCGCTCCGGGCGCTACACCACCGAACCCGGCGCGATGGCGTCCGCGTGGGCCGAGGTCGTCGCGCTCGATCCCACCGCCGACACACCCGGCATGCGGGCCCAGTTCGACTGCCACTGGCGGTTCGCCCGTCTGGTCGAGCCCGAGAAGCCCAGCTGGAACCTGGAACCCGGACGTCCCGTCGTCGCCGAGGAAGACATGGTCGGCGCCGGCTGCAACCCCGGCTTCGCCGAGGAATGACCCGTCAGCGCGTGCGATGCACGCCGTGACTCAGCGCGTGCGATGCACGCGGCGGTTCCCGATGATCCGGCACACGACGTAGATCGCGAACGAGATGATCGTGACGAAGACCGACACGGGCAGTTTCGGGGCGAGGGACATCAGCAGCCCGCCGACCGCCGCGACTTCGGCGAACACGACCGACAGCACCAGGGTGCGCGTCGGATTCGACGTGACGCGCGCGGCCGCGGCGCCGGGAGTGATCATCAGCGACATCACCAGCAGCGCGCCGATGATCTGCACGCCCTGCGCGGCCGCCAGGCCCATGATGATCGCGAACACCACGGACAGCGTCCGGATGGGGACACCCTGTGCCTGCGCCACGCGGGGGTCGGTCGAGGCGAACAGCAGCGGCCGGTAGATCACGGCCAGCACGACGACGACGATCCCGGTGGTGATGGCGATCGCGACGAGCCCGTTGATGCCGACGCTGACGACCTGGCCGGTCAGCAGTGCGAAACCGGTGCCGATCCGGCCGTACAGGGCCAGGAAGAGCACGCCGATACCGAGGCCGAACGCCATCACGACGCCGATCACCGAATCGCGTTCCCGTGCCTTGTTGCCGAGGAAACCGAACACCGCCGCGGCGATGACCGCACCGATGACACCGCCGAGGTTCACGCTGAACCCGATCAGCAGGGCCGCCGCGGCGCCGGTCACCGACAGCTCGCTGGCACCGTGTACCGCGAACGACATCTGCCGGGCGACGATCAGCGGACCCAACAGGCCGCCGAGGAGGCCGAGCAGCACCATCGCGAGGAGCGCCTGCTGCATGAAGTCGTAACCGAGCAGGTCGATGGTCGTGGAGAAATCCCAGAGATCGCTCAGCGAGCGGTCGACGGCGGAGTAGGTGGTGCTCACGCCGGCCCGCCCGAGCGTG
Source organism: Gordonia sp. HS-NH1 (assembly GCF_001418765.1). Lineage (NCBI taxonomy): Bacteria > Bacillati > Actinomycetota > Actinomycetes > Mycobacteriales > Gordoniaceae > Gordonia > Gordonia sp. HS-NH1. Next base: position 107,477 of record NZ_LIYC01000007.1, on the reverse strand, counting down.
CGATTCCCGAATCGGTCTCCGCGGCACAGTGGTGGGCGTCCTCGCCGCCGATCACGACGAGACGCCCGTTGACGCGCAGCACCTCGACGTCACTTCCGTAGAGCTCGCTCAGCGTCTCCGTCGTCATCACCTCGTGCGGCGCACCGATGCGGAACCTGCCGTCGACGAGATAGAGCACGCGGTCGACGTAGGGGAGGATCGGGTTGATCTCGTGGGTCACGAAGACGACCGCGGTCCCCGCCTCGCGCCGGCGGCGGTCGATGAGTTCGACGACCACCTGCTGGTTGGTCGGGTCGAGGCTGGCGAGTGGTTCGTCGCAGAGCAGCAGGCCGGGATCGCTGACCACCGCCTGCGCGACCCGCAGACGTTGCTGCTCACCGCCGGAGAGGACGCCGAGCGGGGCGTCGGCGTACGCCAGCGCGTCCACCGCGCTCAGGGCGCGGTCGACCAGTTCGCGTCGCCGCGCCCGCCCACGCAGACCGACGCCCCAGCGGCCGCCGTCGACACCGAAACCGACGAGGTCGCGCCCGCGGATGGCCATCGGGTCGGCGTCGTCCTCGGCGTGCTGCTGCGGGATGTAGCCGACCGCGTCGATGGTGGCGACGCTGCCGCGGTCGAGCGCGTACTGGCGCAGCAGGACCCGCAGGAACGACGTCTTGCCCGAACCGTTCGGCCCCAGGACCGCGATGAACTCGCCGGGCTCGATGGTCAGGTTCAGGTCGTCCCAGAGAATCCGGTCGCCGAACGCGAGTCGGGCACCCGAGAACGCAACGACCGGATGCGGATCCGTTTCTGCCCCGTCGCTGCCTGTCCCGGTCAATTGGAACCGGAACCCAGCGCCGCGGAGAGCGCGTCGATCTGGGCGCCCTGCCACACGAGGTAGTCGGTGACGCCGTCGGGCAGTGTCTCGGTGAACTTCACGACCGGGACGCCGGCCGAACCCGCGACATCGAGCATCGCCTGTGTCACCGGGTCCACGGCCTGGGTGTTGTAGATCAGCACCGCGGCACGACGGTCGGCGAGGATGTCCTGCAGCGCGGCGCGGTCGGCAGCGGCCGGTGACTGGCCTTCTTCGACGGCCTGGGTGAACCCGGCGGGCGCGATGTCGACGAGTCCGGCCTCGGTCAGCAGGTAGCCCGCGAGCGGTTCGGTCTGGGCGACCTCGGTGCCCTCGTGCTGCTGCCGGATGGTGGTGAGCTTCGCCCGCAGGCCGTCGATGCCGGTGGTGAAGGTCTCGGCGTTGGCGCGGTAGGTCTCCGCGTTGTCCGGGTCCTGCTCGGCCAGCGCGTCGGCGACCTTGTCGGCGACCTGGGCGACGACCGGGAGGTCGTAGAAGACGTGCTCGTTCTGATCGCCCTGCGAGTGGTCGTGGGCCCCGTCGGAATGGTCCCCGCCGGATGCGTGGTCGTCGCCGTGTTCGGCGTGGTCGTCTCCGTGCGCCTCGGCGGCATGCTCCTCACCGCCCAGCAGGGAGTAGGCGTCGACGGCCGTCGCGTCGGAGTTCGCCGCGGCCTCCTCCATGTAGGAGTCGTAGTGGCCGCCGTTGAAGACCAGGACGTCGGCGTCGGCGATGGTCGCGGTGTCGGCGGCGGACGGCTCGAACTCGTGCGGGTCACCGTCGGCGTTGGTGTACAGCGCGGTGACCTGGGCCTTGTCCCCGGCGACGGCGGCCGCCACCGAACCCCACACGTTCGTGGAGGTCACCACGGTCGGGGGTCCGTCGCTCCCGCCGGAGTCGTTCGAGCAGGCGGACAGCACCAGGGCGGCGGCGGACAGCACGCCGGCCGCGGCCAACAGGGATTTCCTCATCGACAACCTTTACGCAAATGACAATCGTTACCGAAAGCAGTCTAGGTGATCGCGGCGGCGGGCGTGCAGGGTGTCCGCACGCCGGGGGACGCGTCGGCCGGTGCGGCGTTTCTCTATGGTGGAGACCATGACCTCCAGCCCGTCCCCGCGGCGTGTCGCGCTGATCTCCGTGCACACCTCGCCGCTGGCGCAACCGGGCACCGGCGACGCCGGCGGGATGAACGTCTACGTCTGGCAGACGGCGACCCGGCTGGCCCGCCGAGGAGTCGAGGTCGAGATCTTCACCCGTGCGACGTCGTCGGCCGATGCGCCGTCGGTCGCCGCCGCGCCGGGGGTCACGGTGCGCAATGTGGTCGCCGGTCCGTTCGAGGGCCTCGACAAGCGCGACCTGCCCGCCCAGCTGTGCGCGTTCACGGCCGGGGTGTTGCGTGCCGAGGCGGCCCAGGCGCCCGGTTACTACGACGTGATCCATTCCCACTACTGGCTCTCCGGCCAGGTGGGCTGGCTCGCCCGCGACCGGTGGGGTGTCCCGCTGGTGCACACCGCGCACACCCTCGCCGCGGTCAAGAACGCCTCACTCGCCGAGGGCGACACCGCCGAACCGCAACTGAGGGTGATCGGCGAACAACAGGTCGTCGGTGAGGCCGACCGGCTCGTCGCGAACACCGAAACCGAGGCGGCAGAGCTGCTCTCGATGTACGACGCGGATCCTGCCCGCATCGACGTGGTGACCCCGGGTGCCGACCTCGACTGCTACACCCCGGGTTCGGCCGCGCAGGCCCGGGCGGCACTGGGCCTCGACCCCGACGAGACGATCGTGACGTTCGTCGGCCGAATCCAACCGCTCAAGGCGCCGGACCTCCTCGTGGCCGCGGCCGCGCCGCTGATCTCCGAAGCTGCCTCGACCGGCCGCAGACTGCGTCTGCTCGTGGTCGGCGGACCGTCGGGTTCCGGCCTCCAGCGACCGACCGCACTGATGGATCAGGTTGCCGAGCTGGGGATCTCGGACTCGGTGACCTTCCTCCCGCCTCAGCCGGCGCAACGCCTGGCGCAGGTGTACCGGGCGTCGGATCTGGTTGCGGTGCCCAGTCATTCGGAGAGTTTCGGCCTCGTCGCGATCGAGGCCCAGGCGTGCGGGACGCCCGTCATCGCCGCGAATGTCGGCGGTCTCGGGGTCGCGGTCGACGACGGGCGGACCGGTGTCCTGGTCAACGGCCACGCGGTCGGCGACTGGACCAACGCGCTCGAGAAACTCCTGGCGCAACCCGATCGTCTCGTCGAACTCGGCCACAACGCCCGAGCGCATGCCGAGCAGTTCTCCTGGGATCACACGGTCGATCAGCTCCTGGAGAGCTACAGCCGAGCCATGCGGTCGTTCGCCGCGCGCCAAGGCCCGGAATCGCCCGACGCGACGGTGACGGCGGCGGCCTCGGCTCGCCTCCGGCGCCGCTGGCGTCGCCGGCGCAACCGGGTGACGGTCTGACGCAGCCGGACACCGCCCGCTGCGCAAGGATTCCGATTCCATCGAAGAGAGGACGCCGTGAGTCGCACCGAGGTCGTCGACCTGCTCGAGAAGACGCTGGGCGAGAACGAGATCGCCTTCACACGCAAGAGCGGCGGCGGCGCCGACGTCGACCACGTGGTCGTCGAGTTGCCCGGCGAACGCAAACTCAAGACCACTGTGCTGCTGACGGCGAGTGAGCACGGTGTGCGGGTGGAGGCCTTCGTGTGCCGCCGCCCCGACGAGAACCACGCCGGGGTGTACAAGCACCTGCTGAAACGCAATCGCCGGCTGTACGGGGTCGCCTACACCATCGACAACACCGGTGACATCTACCTGGTGGGCCGCATATCCGCCGATGCGCTGAGCTCCGGCGAGGTCGATCGCATCCTCGGACAGGTTCTCGAGGCAGCGGACGGCGACTTCAACACCTTGCTCGAGCTCGGCTTCCTCACCTCGATCCGGCGCGAGTGGGCGTGGCGGGTCTCGCGCGGCGAGTCCCTGCGCAACCTCCTCGCGTTCGAGCACCTCATCGACAAGGAGTCACTGCCCGAGGCCGGTGCGCCGCTCGAGGGCCGCTACGTGCCGGGCGAATCGGTGGTCGACGGTGCCGATCAGGCGAGTGACGTCACCGCCGAACCGGACGAATCGTAGACTCTTCGCGAGAGGTCCACATCACATCATGTCAACATGCGTTGATACGATGCGGGCGAGAAATTCCCCAATGGAGGTGCCATGAGCTTCAAGAGTCCGTTCCCCGACGTCGAGATCCCCGATGTGAGCGTGTACGAGTTCCTGTTCGGCGCGGTGGCCGACGAGGATCTGGCACGCACCGCGCTCGTGGACCCGAAGTCGGGCGCGACGACGACGTACGACCAGCTGATCTCGCAGATCGACGCGGCGGCGGGAGCGCTGGCGGCGCGGGGAATCGGTGTGGGCGACGTGGTCGGCATCCTGTCGCCCAACATCCCGGCGTTCGCGACGGTGTTCCACGGCATCCTGCGCGCGGGCGGCACCGCCACCACGATCAACGCGTTGTTCACCGGGCCGGAGATCGCCAAGCAGCTGCGGGATTCGGGCGCCAAGATGCTCGTGACGATCTCCCCGATGCTGGAGCAGGCCAAGGCGGCGGCCGACGAGGTCGGGCTGGCGGATGCGGATCTGATCGTCCTCGACGGGGAGGGTCAGGACAGCTCGGGTCATCCGAACGCCGCGGATCTGCTGGGCGCGGGACTGGCCGCGCCGGAGGTGTCCTTCGATCCGTCGACGCATGTCGGGGTGCTGCCGTATTCGTCGGGGACGACCGGCAATCCGAAGGGAGTGGCGCTCTCGCACCGCAACCTGGTCGCGAACGTCGCCCAGATCCGCCCGCTCCAGGGCATGGGTGCCGACGACGTGGTCATCGCGGTGCTGCCCTTCTTCCACATCTACGGCATGACCGTGCTGCTCAACGCCGCGCTCTACAACCGCGCGTCGCTGGTCGTGATGCCTCGTTTCGATCTCGTGGAGTTCCTGGAGAACATCCAGAACCACAAGGTGACGATGGCCTACATCGCGCCGCCGGTGGCCGTGGCGCTGGCCAAGCACCCGATCATCGACAACTACGACCTGTCGTCGTTGCACACGATGATGTCGGGTGCCGCGCCGCTCGACGACGAGCTGGGTCAGGCGGTGGCCAAGCGTCTGGACCTGCACATGCTGCAGGGCTACGGGATGAGTGAGCTGTCGCCGGTGAGTCACATGATCCCGGCCGACACCGCCGGTCTGCTGGATCAGCAGGATCCGCCGCTGTCCTCGACCGGCTGGGCGGTGGCCAACTCGGAGAACAAGATCGTCGACCCGGCTTCGGGTGCGGAGATCGAGCTGCCGAGCGAGGGCCTGTCCGAGCCCGGTGAGTTGTGGGTGAAGGGCCCCAACGTGATGCTGGGCTACCTCAACAACGACCAGGCGACCGCGGACACCATCGACGCCGACGGTTACCTGCACACCGGCGACATGGCGCAGGTCGATCCGACGGGGTGCGTCTACATCGTCGACCGGCTCAAGGAACTCATCAAGTACAAGGGCTACCAGGTACCGCCCGCCGAGCTCGAGGCGTTGCTGCTGACCAACGACAAGATCGCCGATGCGGCGGTCATCGGGGTCATCGAGGCGGAGTCGGGGGAGGAGATCCCGAAGGCCTTCGTGGTACGTCAGCCGGGTTCGGAGATCACCGCGGACGAGGTCATCGAGTTCGTGGCCTCGAAGGTGGCCCCGCACAAGAAGGTTCGTGCGGTCGAGTTCATCGAGACGATCCCCAAGTCGGCCTCGGGCAAGATCCTGCGCAAGGACCTTCGCAAGTAACTTCGGCATCTCATCGACATCCGAATGACGTCGTGCCCGGATTCCGGGCACGACGTCATTCGGATTCGAGTCGGACTCAGGGGATCTCGTGCGGCGGGATGTCGTCGTAGGCCGAGGTGGGTGCGGTCCCGGTGCGCTTGTTCCACCAGTAGGTGAGGGCCCAGAGGATCACTCCCAGGAGCAGCAGCCAGCCGGCGACGACATACTGTTCCGGGTCACGACCGGTGAACGGCAGCGTCAGGTATCCGCAGGTGACGGCGCCGATGACCGCGATCGGCGTGTACGTGCGGAAGTGCTTGTGGCCCACCTTGTCCTTGCGCAGCACCAGGACCGAGATGTTGACGACGGTGAACACCGCGAGCAGCAGCAGCGCGGTGGTGCCGCCGAGCAGGCCGACGATGGAACCCTTGGGGTCGGCGCTGACGTAGGTCAGCAGGCACAGCGCGACGACCGTGGTGAAGATGATCGCCGAGAACGGTGTGCGACGCCCGGGGTGGACGTAGGCGAGGAACTTCGGCAGGACGCCCTGCTTGGCCATGCCGTACAGCAACCGGCTGGCCATCATCATGTTGATGAGCGCGGTGTTGGCGACGGCGAACATCGAGATCCACGGCAGCAGATCGGACATCGGGAAATCGGGCGCGGCGGCCTGAACGACGTCGACGAGCGGCGTCTCGCTTTCCGACAGCACGCCGACGGGCACGATGGCGACCGCGCAGATCGCGATCAGGACGTATACGACGGCGGTGATCCCGAGGCCGCTCAACATCACCTTCGGGAAGATCCGCACCGGGTCCTTGCACTCTTCGGCCATGTTGACCGAGTCCTCGAAGCCGACGAGGGCGAAGAAGGCCAGTGACGTCGCGGCGGTCACCGCGATGAAGACGTTCTTGTCGTCGGGACTCTCGAAGGCCACCACCGCGTCCCAGTGTTCGGCGTTGCCGCCGATGATGAACCAGTAGCCGATGAACAGGACGAGCAACAGACCCGTCAACTCCACCAGGGTCAGCACCACATTGGTGCCGACGCCCTCCGCGACGCCGCGGAAGTTGATGAACATGACCAGCAGCAGGAAGCCGATGGCGATGGCGAACAGTGCCGGATTCGTGGCGTCGGGTGAGTCGCCGCTGAACGCGGTCAGCATGTTGACCGCGAAGGCCCGCGACGCGGTGGTCGCCGAGGTGATGCCCGAACACATCACCGTGAACAGCACGATGAACGTGATGAAGTGGACGCCGAAGGCCTTGTGCACGTAGAGCGCTGCGCCGGCGGCCTGCGGGTATTTCGTCACCAGCTCGAGATACGAGAAGGCGGTGAGGGTCGCGACCGTGAACGCGATGAGGAACGGCAGCCATGCCGCACCGCCGACCTCGCCGGCGACCTGCCCGGTCAGCGCGTAGACGCCGGTGCCGAGGATGTCGCCGATGATGAACAACAGCAACAGCTTCCAGCCCAGTACGCGTTTGAGCTCGGGCTGCTTTTCCGCATTCTGGCCGGTGGAACCGGCATCTGTACTGGCTGTCATGCGATCACGCTAGACCTGCCCCGGTCCTTTCGCGCGGCGAATCGATGGGTTCATTACCATTTCGTCCTCCCGCGTCGTGCGCAGGGGTCGGCGCGGGACTCCGGCGGCGGTGCAGAGAAGGCGCGCACCGACTGTGGAAAACTATCCGCCATGAGCAACGGCACCTTGATCCTGATGCGTCACGGCGAGAGCGAATGGAATGCGTCCAACCAGTTCACCGGCTGGGTCGATGTGGCGCTGACCGACAAGGGCAAGGCCGAGGCCGAGCGCGGCGGCGAACTCCTCGTCGAACACGACCTGCTGCCCGACGTCGTCTACACCTCACTGTTGCGCCGCGCCATCACGACCGCGCACATCGCACTGGACCGGGCCGACCGGCTGTGGATTCCGGTGATCCGCGACTGGCGACTCAACGAGCGCCACTACGGCGCGCTGCAGGGCCTCAACAAGGCCGAGACCAAGGAGAAGTTCGGCGACGAGCAGTTCATGCTGTGGCGCCGGAGCTATGACACCCCGCCGCCGGCGATCGAGCCCGACGCGGAGTACAGCCAGGTCGGCGACGCGCGCTACGCCGACCTCGCCGAGGTGCCGCTGACCGAGTGCCTCAAGGACGTCGTCGAGCGGTTCATCCCGTACTACCTCGAGACCATCGTCGCCGACGTCAAGGCGGGCAAGACGGTGCTGCTGGCCGCGCACGGGAACTCGCTGCGCGCGCTCGTCAAGCATCTCGACGGCATCTCCGACGAGGACATCGCGGGCCTGAACATCCCCACCGGCAACCCGCTCCGCTACGACCTCGACGACGATCTGAAGCCGCTGAACCCCGGTGGTACGTACCTGGACCCTGAGGCGGCCGCCGCCGGTGCCGCTGCGGTGGCCGCCCAGGGGCAGAAGTAGGCAGAGGGTCCGTTCGGACAACGAGACGTGACACGTTTCGCCATGGCGTCGACGGTGTGGCGCGCGCTACATTAGACGGCATGGCGGATGTGGATGCCCTGCGGATCGACCATTCACCTGCTCGGGAGCGGTACGAGGCGATCCTCGTCGCCGAGTCCACGGGCGAGGACGAGGTCGTTGGCTATCTGGACTATGTCTCCGAGCCGTACCAGGTCGTCGTGACGCACACCGTGATCCGGGAGCAGTTCAGCGGTCACGGCTATGCGGGGCATCTGGTCCGGTTCGTCCTCGAGGACATCCGCAGCAGCGGCAAGCAGGTGGTGCCGGTCTGTTCCTATGTCCAGCGTTTCATCGAACGCCACCCCGAGTTCGCCGACATGGCGGTGCCGGTTCCGCAATGATCGCCCCCGTCGCCGAGCTCTCGGCCCTCGCAGGGCCTCCGGCCAACTCCGCGTGAACAACTGCCGAACACCTTCGTCAGATGTGCGTTCGGAGTTGGTCGAGTCGTAAGCTGCCCCTGTGACCGCCGCTATCTCCGCCGCGACGATCGCGTTCGTACTCGCGCTCTGCCTCGGTGTCGTGATCGGTCGACGCACCCGGGACCGTGACCGGTCTCGCGGATTCGCGTTCTTCGATCGCTTCTCGCGTGGTTCCGCACCCGCCGACGCGACCGCGGCGCCGGTGTTCCCGGTGACCCTCGGTCCCCGTGCGGTGCCGTCCTGGGCGGAGGTCCGCGACTCGGATGTGCAGTCGACCACCGACGACGGGCGGATGACCAAGGCCGGTCTGCTGAGCATGGTCGTGCGCAACACCGAGACTGCCATCGCGGTCGTCGACGAGTTCCGCGACGTCGTCCTGTACAACCAGCGGGCCGTCGAACTCGGACTCGTGCGCGAGATGCTGCTGGCCGACCCCGTGTGGGATGCGGTGAAAGAGGTGCTCGACACCGGGGTGGAACGCCGCTTCGAGTTCAGCCCGCCGATGTCGAGCCTCGGCTTCGTCTCGACCGGCCGGACTCCGAGGCCCAGCGTCGAGCACGTGCGCTGTCACGCCAAGATCGTCGCGCAGGGCGACGAACGCTACGTCGTCGCATACGGCCTCGACGACACCGAACACAAGCGTGTGGAGGCGACCCGGCGCGACTTCGTCGCCAACGTCTCGCACGAACTCAAGACACCGGTCGGCGCGATCGGCCTGCTCGCCGAGGCGCTCCTGGAGTCGGCCGACGACACCGACTCGGTCCAGCACTTCAGTCGCCGCGTGGTCGGCGAGACCAAGCGCATGGGCAACATGGTGAGCGAACTGCTGGCGCTGTCCCGGCTGCAGGACGGCGTCACCCCGGAGTTCACCTGCATCGACGTCGACTCGCTCATCGACGACGCGCTGGCCTCGGCGACCCTCGCCGCCGAGGCGGCGGCGATCGAGCTGCGCGCGGACGATCCGATCGGGGTGACCATCCGCGGCGACCGGCCACTGCTGCTCACCGCACTGAACAACCTGATCTCCAACGCCGTCTCGTACTCGCCGTCGGACACCGTGGTCTCCATCAGTCGTCGGGTCATCAAGATCGACGGGCGGCCGATGGTCGCCATCGCGGTCACCGACCGCGGGATCGGGATCGAGCCGGAGGATCAGCAGCGCGTCTTCGAACGCTTCTTCCGGGTCGACAAGGCCCGCTCGCGGATGACCGGCGGCACCGGACTCGGACTGGCCATCGTCAAGCACGTGGCCGCCAACCACGGCGGCACCATCAACCTGTGGAGCAAGCCCGGTACCGGCTCCACGTTCACGCTGTGCATCCCGGAGGACCTGTCGGACACCGGCTGGCCGGAGGCGGCCGAACAGGCGCTGTCGAATCCGGATTCACCTCCCCGCGGACTCGGCGCCGGCCATCACACCCCGCCGGCCCGGGTCGACGCAGCATCATCGAACGACCCGATTTCCGGTCACGACAACGAAGGAAACAAGAGTTGACCCACGTTCTGATCGTCGAGGACGAGGAATCGTTGGCGGATCCGCTGGCATTCCTGTTGCGCAAGGAGGGCTTCGAGGCCAGCGTCATCACCGATGGCGCACAGGCCTTGTCGACCTTCGATCGGGTGAGTCCCGACATCGTGCTCCTCGATCTCATGCTGCCCGGGATGTCCGGAACGGAGATCTGCAAGGCCCTGCGCACCCGGTCGAATGTCCCGGTGATCATGGTGACCGCGCGCGACAGCGAGATCGACAAGGTCGTCGGCCTGGAACTCGGCGCGGACGACTATGTGACCAAGCCGTATTCGGCTCGCGAACTGATCGCGCGTATCCGCGCGGTGCTGCGCCGCGGTGGCGACATGCCCGACGACGGCCTCGAGATCGGGATCCTGGAGGCCGGGCCGGTCCGGATGGACGTCGAAAGGCACACCGTGTCGGTCAACGGAACTCCGATCACCTTGCCGCTCAAGGAATTCGATCTCCTCGAGTACCTGCTGCGCAACGCCGGCCGGGTGCTGACGCGCGGTCAGCTGATCGACCGGGTGTGGGGCGTCGACTACGTCGGCGACACCAAGACGCTCGACGTGCACGTCAAGCGGCTGCGTTCGAAGATCGAACCGGATCCGGCGAATCCCAAGCACCTCATCACCGTTCGCGGTCTCGGGTACAAGCTCGAGGCCTGAGCCACACCGGGCCGGCAGCCCCCGGCGGGACTACTCCGGGGGTTGCAGCTCGTACTTGACGTCGGTCTCGCGGCGCTGCGTTGCGGCCTGCGTCGCCGGGTGGATCGCGATGAGCCCCAGGCCGTTTCGGCGTTTGCAGGCGGCCGCGAGCACCGCGTAGGCGGGTTCGCCGATCAGCGCGGTCAGCTCGGGGGCATACGATTCCCACACCTGCTTGGCGCCGACGTGGGCATCGGGGGAGCCCGAGCAGTACCACTTCAGATCGTGGCCGCCCTCGCCCCAGCCGCGCCGGTCGAACTCGGTGATCGTCGTCTGGAGCACCTCGGTGCCGTCGGGACGTTCCACCCAGTCCTGCTCGCGGCGCACCGGGAGCTGCCAGCACACGTCCGGTTTGACCGTGAGCGGCTCGAGTCCCTTGCGCAGCGCCATCGAGTGCAGTGCGCAGCCGACGCCACCGGCGAACCCGGGGCGATTGAGGAAGATGCACGCGCCCTTGTGAAGTCGGGTCTTGAGCGCTGGCTCGTCGTCGAGGTCGCTCTCCTCGAGATAACCCTTGGGGCCGACCGGATCCTTGCCCGAGCCCTTCTTGTAGAACTGCCAGTCCGCGGGCGTCAGCATGGCGACGCCGCGGGCCAGGGTCTCACGATCGTCGTCGTCGGAGAGGTAGGCGCCGTGGCTGCAGCAACCGTCTGTCTCCCGGCCGGGGAGGATGCCCTGGCATGCCGGGGTGCCGAACACGCACGTCCAATGGGAGAGCAGCCAGGTCAGGTCGGCCTTGATGACGTGCTCGGGATCGGCGGGATCGGCGAATTCGTACCATTCGCGCGGAAAGTCGAGTTCGACCTCCGGCGCGGGGTCGATGCGGGGCGCGGACGGCGAAATGGCGGTCACCTCTATACGGTAGCCGGGATCGGGCGGGCGAGGCGGCTGCACTACCGTTGAGCCGTGCGCTTAGGAGTCCTCGACGTGGGCAGCAACACAGTCCACCTCCTGGTGGTCGATGCCCACCGCGGCGGCCATCCCACCCCGATGAGTTCGACCAAGGCGGTTCTGCGCCTGGCCGAACAGATAGACGCCGACGGGCGGATGAGTGACCGTGCCCTCGCCAAGCTCATCGAGTCGATCGACGAATTCACCCATATCGCCCGGACGTCGGGTTGCGAACAGATGATGGCCTTCGCGACGTCGGCCGTGCGTGACGCGACGAACTCCGACGATCTCCTCGACGAGATCGAGCGCCGGACCGGGGTGCGTGTGCTGGTGCTGTCGGGTCGTGACGAGGCGCGCCTCACCTCGCTGGCGGTGCGCCGCTGGCGTGGCTGGAGCGCCGGGCGCATCCTCGCGCTCGACATCGGCGGGGGTTCGCTGGAGATGTCCAACGGCGTCGACGAGGAACCCGACGTGGCCCTGTCGCTGCCGCTGGGTGCCGGCCGGCTCACCCGCGAATGGTTGCCCGACGATCCGCCGGACCGCCGGCGGGTCGGGGTGCTGCGTGACTGGCTCGACGCCGAACTGCGGGCGCCGGCGGCGAAACTGCTCGCACCGGGTGCGCCCGATCTGTGCGTCGGGACGTCGAAGACCTTCCGCAGCCTCGCCCGGCTGACCGGGGCGGCGCCGTCGAGTGCCGGACCGCGGGTCCGCCGGGAACTGACGACGAGCGGGCTGCGCCAGCTCATCTCCTTCATCTCCCGCATGACCAAGGCGGATCGCGCGGAACTCGAGGGTGTCAGTTCCGACCGCGCCGGGCAGCTCGTCGCCGGAGCGCTGGTCGCCGAGGCGGCGATGCGCGCGTTGCAAGTCGATACACTGGAAATCTGTCCGTGGGCTCTTCGTGAGGGTGTGATCCTGCGCCGACTCGACGCCGAGCAGGCCGACGCGCTGGAGCCGGCTCCTGCACGCGGCGTTCACGAGGGCGTCGGCTGACCCGGAGCCCCGGACCAATGACGTTCGAGAACGAGGACGGAGAACCACTTCATGCCGAAGGATTCGGAGCCCGAATCTCGACCCATCTCGGTGTCGGAACTACTTGCCCGGTCTCAGGGTTCGGAGGGCGACGCACCGGCACGATCGCGAGACGGACGGGGACGTAGGCGCGCCGGACGTAGCGGTTCGTTCTCGGTGTCGGAGCTGACCGGCGAGATCCCGAAGGTCTCCGACGCCGGGGGCGACTCGGCGGCACCGGCCGAGACCCCGGCGCCGTCGGAGACCTCCGCCCAATCGGAGACCCCGGCGCCGTCGGAGACCTCCGCCCGGTCCGAGAGCCCGGCCCGGTCCGAGACCCCGGCCCGGTCCGAGACCCCGGCCCGGTCCGAGACCCCCGCCCGGTCCGAACCGACGACGCCGTCCGCAGAGAGCGCGCGTCCGGAGCAGGCGACGCCTCCGGAGCGGGACACGGCTTCGCGGGGGCGGCCGGACACGACTGCCGGACCGTTCCCGAGGTCGGGGAACCCGATTCCGCGGCGCCCGGCCGAGGACCAGCCCGTCGTCGACCGCCCGCGTGCCGACCGGCAACAGCGGTGGCCCGGCGGCCGCACCGCCAGCGGGATGCCCGGCTACGGCCAGGGGTCCGTCCCGCCGATGTCGACCCGCGACTTCAGCTCGGAGGCGGTCGCCCGCCGCCTCGGCCAGACCCCGCCGCGCGACACCGCCCCCGTCGACCAGGAGTCGGCGAACGCGGTCACCGGCATCATCCCGGTCGTCGGCGAGAACGGGCAGGATCTGTCCGTCGTCGACTCCGACGACGTGGTCACCTACGACCTGACCGAGGTCGATGCGAGTCCCGGCGGTCCCCGCGAGCGGGGCGACGGCGGGTTCTCCGAGGTCATGGACTTCGACGCCTATCGCAACTTCGCCGACGTGGAAGGCGCGGAACACGGCGCCGGCAGAGGCCGGTCCGGGACCGCGGCCCGTCCCGCCGGTTCGGCGAAGAAGCCCAAGGCAGCAGGCGTCGCCGGACTGGCCCGGAAACTCTTCGGCGGCAAGAAGCGCGATCGGGCCCAGGACGAGCGACCGGTCGACGAGCCCGGGTTCGACGGGCAGGACCACGACGGCCACGCCGACGACGAGACGACGTCCGGCTGGGCCGCGACCGCGGCGGCCGCCGCGACGGCGGGCGGGACGACGGCCGCGATCGCCGCCGCGCACCCCGAGATCCACCCGACCGAGGACCGCCCGGCCGACGACGACCACCAGACGTCTGACGACCTGACCGACGCCCAGCGGACCCACGACCGCCAGACGGACGACCGCCAGACGGACGACGACCGGACCGACGTCTCCCGGAGCGACGACCACCCGACCGAGGCCATCGAGCCGGTCGAGTCCCACCCCGACGACGCCGGCCGGGTCGACCTCACGAAGGACGACGACCCCGAGGATGCCGCCGAACCGGGGGAGCCGGGCGAACTCGATGCCCTGCACGACACGACGGACATCGACGAGACGCCCGACGACGGTCATCCGACCGGTGCGGGTGTCGAGGCCCGACGCGAGGACATCCAGTCCGCCGCCGGCCCGGCGACCGCCGGCGAGGCCGACGCCGCCGATACGGCAGAGGACGACGCCGAGCAGTCGCCGGTGAAGGCATGGCTGGTGCTGTTCGGGCAGGCGCTCGCGGGTCTCGCGGTCGGCGTCGGCCTGTTCTGGGGCTTCACCGAACTCTGGCGGTGGAATCCGTACTTCGCGCTGGTACTCGCCGTCCTGGTCATCTTCGGGATCGTGACGCTCTCCCACGTGGTCCGACGCACCAAGGATCTGCCGACGACGCTGCTCGCGCTCGGTGTGGGTCTCCTGGTCACCATCGGGCCGCTGGTGTTGTTGGCCGCGTGAGCCGGCCCGAACCGATGAACCCGTCAGAGTCGGAGACGGGCCGAACCTCACCAGCGGCCGAGATCCCGATCGGACTCTCGACGGCCTCGGTGTATCCGCAGAACACCGAGGCGGCTTTCGCCTACGCCGCCGAACTGGGTTTCGACGGCGTGGAACTCATGGTGTGGGGGGACCCCCTCAGCCAGGACATCCGGCGCGTCGAACATCTCTCGGAGCACTACCAGGTGCCGGTGCTGTCCATCCACGCGCCGTGTCTGCTCATCACCCAGCGCGTCTGGGGACGTGACCCGGTCGTGAAGCTCGCCCGTGCGGTGGAGGCGGCCGAGGACCTGGGTGCGTCGACCGTCGTCGTGCATCCGCCGTTCCGTTGGCAGCGGGGCTACGTCGCGGCCTTCGACGACCTGGTCGACGAGCTCGAAGCCGACAGCGGCATCGCGGTCGCGGTGGAGAACATGTTCCCGATGCGCGCCGACCGCTTGTTCGGGGCGGGCGAGCCGTCGGTCCGGCGTCTCGCCAAGCGCGGCGGCGGGCCCGGTCTGGCGGCGTCGGCGTTCGGCAAGTCCATCGACCCGACCGACGACGGCTACGCGAACTACACCCTCGATCTCTCGCACACCGCGACCGCAGGCGTCGACGCCCTCGCGCTTCTCGACCGGATGGGGTCGCGGCTCAACCACCTGCATCTGGCCGACGGACACGGGGCGGCCACCGACGAGCACCTCATCCCCGGCGACGGGGGCCAGCCCTGCGCGGAGGTGTGCCGACGGATCGCGGCGAGCGACTTCGCCGGGGCGGTTGTGCTCGAGGTCACGACGGGTAGCGCGCGCACCAAACCCGAACGCAGCGCGCTGCTGGCCCGTTCGCTAGATTTTGCGCGGCGGCACCTCAAACGGGAGCTGCACCCCGAGCCCCTCGGCCAGTTCAGCAGCTGACTCCTCGGGGGACGAGCCGGGTCGACGAAGGCGGGACGATGACCAGCAAGATCACCGAGGTGCAGGAGCTGACCGAGGTGGACCGGAGCGGTCCGGACTCGCTCACCCTGCGGGCGCACATCGACGCGACGTTCACCATCGGTCCCAAGGTGCACGGCGGCACGCTGCAGATGGTCGTCGCGAAGGCGGCCCGGACCGCGCTGAGCGCGCTGACCCCGGACGGCGATCGGCTCGCCGAGTCGGCTGCCGCGATGATCCCGGTGGCGATCTCCAGTGACTACCTCACCGCCCCCGACGCCGCGGACATCGATCTGGTGGTCGGCGTGCGCAAACGCGGGCGCACGGTCACGGTCCTGTCGGTCGACGCGGTGCAGCTGGGCCGCACCGTCGTGTCCTCGTCGGTGACGATGGCCCGGCCCGACAGCGGCCGGCCGCACCACTCCGGCCCCACGGTCCTCGACACACTGCCCGTGGGGCCGTCGCCGACGGGTATCCCACTCGACGGTTCGCCGATCGCCGAGGTCAATCACCTGGGCCCCGCCATCGATCTGGTCCTCGACTCGGAGACGTTCCCCGTCGTCCGCGGCGAGACCGGCGAGCCGCTGGTGCGCGGGTGGATCCGGCCGAAGGGCGTCGAGCCCGACGAGTACTTCACGGTCCTGGTCGGCGACATCTCGCCGCCCGTCGTGATGAATCTGGCGCTGTTCGGATGGGCACCCACTGTGCAGCTGACCACCTATGTCCGCCGGCACCCCGCGCCCGGCTGGCTGCGCTTCGCCGCGACGAGTTCGGAGGTCGGCCCCGGAATGTTCGAGGAGGACCATCTCGTGGTGGACTCGACCGGGACAGTCGTCGCACAGTCCCGCCAGCTCGCCCTCATCCCCTCAGGAAGGTAGACATCCGTGTCCGAACGCATCGCCATCATCGGCGGAGGCAAGATCGGTGAGGCACTGCTCGCCGGTTTGATCGGTGCAGGCACCCCGACCAAGGACCTCGTCGTCGCCGAGCGACAGGAGAGCCGCGCCGCCGAGATCGCCGATGAGTACGGCGTGCTGGTCACCGACGTCAAGAGCGCCGCCGAGTCGGCGCAGTACGTGTTCCTGGCGATCAAGCCCGACGACGTCGATTCGATCCTGCGGATTCTGGCCTCGGCGGAGGACAACGCGGAATCCGAGCGGGTGACCGTCACGCTCGTGGCCGGTCTGCCCCTGTCGCGATACGAGAGCGCCCTGCAGGCCGGTTCGCCGGTCATCCGGGTCATGCCCAACACGCCGATGCTCGTGAACGAGGCGATGTCGGCGGTCTCGGCCGGTCGGTACGTCGGCGACGAGCAGCTGCAGGCGGTGGTCAAGATCCTGCAGACGGTCGGCCGCGTCACGGTCGTTCCGGAGAAGCAGATGGACGCGGTCACCGCGGTCTCCGGTTCGGGACCGGCCTATGTCTTCCTGCTCGCCGAGGCGATGATCGATGCCGGCGTCGGGCTCGGGCTCACCCGGCCCCAGGCCTCGGAGATGGCGGTTCAGACCATCCGCGGTGCGGGCATCCTGCTCAGCGATTCGGGGTTGTCCCCGGTCGATCTGCGGGCGGCCGTCACCTCGCCGGGCGGCACGACCGCCGAGGCCATCCGTGAGTTCGAGGCCAACGGCTTGCGGCACGCCGTGTACCAGGCGACTCGTGCCTGCGCGGCGGCCAGCGCCCGCGGTGGACGTCGAGTGGAAGTCGAGGGTTTGGCACAGGGACACGCCGTCACCGACACCCCATGAATTGTGGTCGACGGGCCGACAAACCCCAGCATGTTGGGGTCGAGTCACAGGAATCTCAGAAATACCGGTCTCTCACGTCGCTTTTTTCACATCTGCCACGCTAAGCTTCTTTAAGCACGTGCGTGTCTGATGTCCGCAGGAGGGGAAGCCTGCGGCCGCGACGCGTGCACCGGAGGTATGAGTGATTCATGGCACCTGCAGACACTCCTGGTGACAGGACTGGCGCAGTGAGCAACGCGGCTTCGGCGTCGCAGTTTCTCACCGTCGCCGAGGTTGCATCGTTGATGCGCGTTTCGAAGATGACCGTCTACCGTCTCGTCCACAACGGCGAACTGCCCGCGGTTCGGGTCGGACGCTCGTTCCGTGTGCACGCGAAAGCGGTCCACGACTATCTGGAGACGTCGTACTTCGACGCCGGCTGATCCGGCGCACGCTGGACGCCTGAACAGCAGTTTCATCGGAAGACCTCCGTGACCGGCCCGTGCCGGCCACGGAGGTCTTCTGCTTCGACGGTGGCTGTCCCGGGCGTGCGAACGGGTGTCGCCGCGGCCCCGGAACGGAATCGTCGACGACCGCGATTTCCCGATCCGGTGTGCCGCCCGGTAGGCTCGGTGGTCGCGTACCTGGATGCGCCGGTGAGCCCTTTGTCACCGCCGCTCGTCGCTTCGCTCCCGGCGCCGTTCCCGGCTGAAGTGCAGACCAGGGCCGAACAAGTACATCAGTGTCAATCGTGAGGAAGCGCCCCGATGGGTTCAGTGATCAAGAAGCGCCGCAAGCGCATGTCGAAGAAGAAGCACCGCAAGCTGCTGCGCAGGACCCGGGTGCAGCGTCGCAAACTCGGCAAATAGGCCTTTCTTCGGCATCGGGACCCGCTTCGGCGGGTCCTTTTGTCGTTCCGAGGGCGGCTCGTCGGGCCGAATCGTTCGGCTGGCGATAGCCTCGGGACATGGCCGAACCCACCTCCGCCGCGCCCAGGGTGGTCCTGGTCACCGGGGCATCGACATTCCTCGGGGGCTACCTCGTGGCGCGCCTCGCGGCCAACCCCGACATCGAGAAGGTCCTCGCGGTCGATTCGCGGGTGCCGCGCAAGGACCTCCTGCGTCGGATGGGACGTGCGGAGTTCCTGCGTCTCGACATCCGGCGCCCCACCATCGCCAAGGCGCTCGCCGCCTACAACGTGGACACGGTCGTCCACGCGGCGACCTCGATCGCCGACACCGCCCCGCACTCGGCGGCGATCAAGGAGTTCAACCTCGTCGGGGCGATGCAGGTGTGCGCGGCCTGTCAGCGCACGCCGTCGGTCAAGCGACTCGTCCTGCGTTCCACCGCGATGGTCTACGGCGCCAGCAGCCGCGACCCGTCGCACTTCTCCGAGGAGACGCGCGCTCCCCGCGAGCCGAAGCGCGGATACGGTCGAGATCTACTCGACGTCGAGGGTTATGTGCGGGGGCTGGGCCGCCGGCGTCAGGACATCGACATCACCATCCTCCGCCCGCAGGCGATGCTGGGTCCGCGGATCACCACCCGGATGAGTTCCTACCTCTCGCTGCCGGTCGTGCCGACGGTGATCGGATTCCAGCCGCGGTTGCAGTTCCTGCACGAAGAGGACGCCCTGGCGGCGATGGAGCATGTCACCCTCGCCGGGAAGGTCGGCACGTTCAACATCTCCGGCGAGGGCGTGGTCACCCTGACGCAGGCGATCCGACGCGTCGGACACGTCGAACTGCCAGTTCCGAGCAGTCTCCTGGCTCCGATCGCGGGCGTGTTCCAGGACTTGCGGTCGGCGAAGCTGAGGTCGTCGCAGACGGAGTTCCTCACCTATGGCCGGGTGCTCGACACCACGCGGATGCGGACCGAACTCGGCTTCGTCCCGCGGTACACGACGCTCGAGACGCTGGACGACTTCATCGAGCGCAGCGGTGTGACGCCGGTGATCGGGTCCGATTCGTGGAAACTGTTCGAACAGCGGGTCGTCGCGGCGGCCCACCAGCTGCAGTGAAATTTCGGGTCACGATCGTGACGAAGTCGACGTGAGCATGCGCAACGTGAGTGCAACCTCTAGACTTGGACGTCAGACCCACATCGCATCCGGCGCACGCGTGCGGCGAATCGATCTCCGCGGCGGCTCGAGCGCCGACATCGACGTAGATCCGGGCCCCGGCCCGGCCCGGATCCCGTACCCAGGAAACAACTAGGGGTGAGCATTTTGGCACGTGGCGGAGCGACAGATGCACGTACCGCGAAAGTCATTCAGCTCTACACGTCGCCGTCGGGCCCCGACGCCCGTGGTGTCCGGGATTCCGGTCGCCGACGCCACCCGAGTCAGCAGGTCGGTCACGAACTGTCGAAAACCGCAGCAGCGCAACGTGAGTCGATGCTCGGTCATCCCAACACCGACGGGTTCGGACGAGCGCCGGCGCAGGTCACCCCGATCAGCGACGAGATCACGCTTCCCGACGAGGCACTGGGTGTCGAACACCGCGGCCCGACGAGGTCGAGTCCGCTGTTCAGCCTGGGCGGACTGCGTGGCGCGGTCGCCGACACCCTCACCTCGACCGCCGGGTTCATCCGCGAACGGATGGCGGGGGAGTACGAGGTCGACGAGTTCGGCTTCGACCCCCACTTCACCGAGTCGGTGTGGTTCCCGGCCATCCGGCAGGTCTACGAGAAGTGGTTCCGCGTCGAGGTCACCGGTATCGAGAACCTGCCGCGCGAGGGCGGGGCGCTCCTGGTCGCCAATCACGCGGGCACCATCCCCGTCGACGCGGTCATCACCTCGCTGGCCGTGCGCGACAACCACCCCGAGGGCCGGTATCTGCGCGTGCTGGCCGCCGACATGGCCTTCGACACGCCGGGCTTCAGCGAGGTGGCCCGGCGGATCGGGGCGACGCTGGCGTGCAACTCCGACGCCGACCGGCTTCTGCGTGCCGGCGAGCTGACCGCGGTCTGGCCCGAGGGATACAAGGGCATCGGCAAGCTGTACAAGGACCGCTACAAGCTCCAGCGGTTCGGTCGCGGCGGGTTCGTGACCACCGCGCTGCGCAATGCCGCGCCGATCATCCCGGTGTCGATCGTCGGTTCCGAGGAGATCTACCCGATGCTCGCCGACCTCAAGCCGCTCGCCAAGATCCTCGGCCTGCCGTACTTCCCGGTCACCCCGCTGTTCCCGTGGCTCGGCCCGTTGGGCATGGTGCCGTTGCCGTCGAAGTGGCACATCCACTTCGGCCGGCCCATCGAGACCGGGTCCTACGACGAGGCGTCCGCCGACGACCCGATGGTGGTCTTCGACCTCACCGACCACGTGCGCGAAGAGATCCAACAGACCCTGTTCCGGATGCTCAGCCGGCGCGGGAGTGTCTACTTCGGCTGACGACCGCAGCCCTCGAGGCGCCGAATGGCACGCGTTCGGCGCCCGCACCGGCCCGTCAGCTGATACCCATGGTGCATGCGTGCAGTGGTGTGCCGGAACGGCGAGCTGACGGTCCAGGAGATCCCCACCCCCGAGCCCGGTGACGGGCAGGTGTTGTTGCGGGTGCTGCGCGCCGGGATCTGCGGATCGGATCTGCATGCCCGCGTCCACTGTGACGCCTCGGCGGAGGTGTCCGCAGAGGTCGGCTACGACGCGTTCATGCGGTCCGGGCAGTCGGTGGTCATGGGACACGAGTTCGCCGGCGAGGTGGTCTCCTACGGGCCCGGATGCCGTAAGCGGTGGGCGCCCGGCACGCCCGTGGTGGCCGTGCCGATGATCCGACATGGATCCCAGGCGCATCTGACCGGTCTGTCGGAGTCCGCACCCGGCGGGTACGCCCAGTTCGTGCTGGTGTCGGAGGACATGACCTTCGAGGTCCCGGACGGTCTGTCGGCCGAGCACGCCGCCCTGACCGAACCGATGGCCGTCGCCCACCACGCGGTCCGGCGGGGGGACGTCGGGCGTCGCGACGTCGCGGTCGTGATCGGATGTGGGCCGATCGGGCTCGCGATGGTCGCCATGCTGAAGGCGGACGGGGTCCGGACGGTGATCGCGAGCGACCCGTCACCAGGCAGGCGCGCACTCGCGCACCGGGTGGGCGCCGACATCGTCGTCGACCCGGCGGTGACCTCACCCTTCGAGCGGTGCGCCGAGGCCGGTCAGTACATCACCCGGGCCCAGGACCTGCTCGGCGCGGCCTTCGACGCGATGCGAACCCTTCGCCGGATTCCGTTGGCGCCGTGGTCATCTCTGTTCCGGATGGCCGATCGTCTGGGGGCGACGCCGAAGGGTCCGGTCGTCTTCGAGTGCGTGGGCACCCCGGGGATGATCGAGTACGTGGTGACCGAGGCGCCCTTCCGGTCACGCGTCGTCGTGGTCGGGGTGTGCATGGAACCCGACACGTTCCGGCCGGCCATGGCGCTGAACAAGGAGCACGAACTGCGCTTCGTGTTCGCCTACGATCCCGCCGAGTTCCACGACACCCTGCACATGATCGCGGACGGCAAGGTCGACGTCGCACCGCTGATCACCGCGACGGTCGGTCTCGACGGTGTCGGGGCGGCGTTCGACGCCCTCGGTGGCGCCGAACACCACGCGAAGGTCCTCATCGATCCCATGAGCGAGGTGGCGACGCTGTAGGACCGGGGCGACACGGTGCGGTGGCCGAATCCGGTTGTCGCAATAGATTGTTGACCGTGCGTCGAATCCCGTCGACTGGGCGGCCCCTGACCGCTGGTTGAGCCAGCACCCCCTCCGCTGGTTGAGCCAGCACCCCCTCCGCTGGTTGAGCCGGCCCCGAGCGGAGCGAGGCGCCGTGTCGAAACCACCTGATGACCCGAGGAACTCAGCCATCGTCGAACACGGCTGGGATACCGCAACGCCCAGAACCCGTTTCGTCTACGACGATGTCATCAGCTGAGACCGATCAGGGTTTGTCGGTGGTCGGGTTTACATTGGTCGAAACACATCACCCAACTCGGGGCGGGTGGCGAAACAGGCGTCGGGGGCGTTGTGAGGGTGTGGACCGATCTACCGGGCGAGTTCGTCGCCGGGGTCGATCCTGCCCGCGCGGCCGAGACCGACATGGTCATGTTGATGGCCGGCCTCGACGCCACCCGACGCGGAGAGTCCTATCTCGCCTGGCATCGATATCAGACGATCGCGGCGATGACCGACCGGCTCGTCACCACCAGCGCCTCAGGCTTCGTGATGGACGGCCACGCCGACTGCGCCGCCCGGATCGCCCGCCAAGCCGCGGTGTCACGACGGCAGGCCGAAATCTTGATCGACGAGGCAATCGCCCTGCGTGACCGGCTCCCCGACACCGCCGACACCTTGCGTGACGGGGTCCTGTCGCAGTGGCAGATCCGGCTGATCCTCTCCCGCACCGAGCTGATCCCCGCCGACGACCCCGTCATCCCCGCCCTCGACGCCGAGATCGCCGATACTCTGCGCCGCCGCAGCGGTGTGTGGGATCGGGCGCGGTTGCGGGACATGGTCGACCGCCTCGTGTTCCGCCACGATCCGGATGCGGTACGCCAACGCCGCAAAGACGCGATGGACCAACGTGGGGTGTGGACCCACGAACTGCCCGACGGCACCGCCGAACTCACCGCCGTCATGTCGGCAGAGAACGTGCGGATCTCAGCCAAAGCTGTCAGCGTCCTCGCTGATGCGGTATGCAAACGAGACGGGCGCAAGCGCGGGCACCGCCAGTCCGATGCGATGTTCGCGCTGTTGACCCGCACGGCATTCGAGTGCCAGTGCGCCGACGACGAGCCCTGCACTGCCGACATTCCCGACCCGCAGAGTGTCCTCGAGGCGGTGCGCGCCGAGATAGTGATCCATGTGGTCACCGACGCCGCCACCCTCGCGGGGGCGCCGGGGGTGGGGTTCCTCGACGAGCACGGCATCATCAGCGACGAGCATGTGCGTGACCTCGCCGCCCGCCCGGACGCCACGCTGTCCCCGGTCACCCCGGCCCGCACCCAACCCACCTACGTCGCCACCAACGACGACGATCACCGGCGGACCGCCCAACACCCGACACCAGCCGAAGACACACGAGCCGACGACGACAACGGTGGCGCCACAACTCGATCGGACGGTGAGCCCGGCGACACCACCGCATCGGTAGCAGTGGTTTACCCGGCAACCCATCCTGGCAACGGGTACCGGCCGACCGCGTCGTGCGCTGATTTCGTGCGGGTCCGGGACGGGTATTGCACCGAACCCGGCTGCACCCGTTCGGCATTCGCATGCGATCTCGACCACGTCACCGAATACGACCACACCGACCCCGCCCGGGGTGGGGCGACGTCGAGTGAGAACCTCAACGCCAAATGCCGCCCCAGTCACCTCCTCAAAACCCACGGTGACTGGGTCGACGTGCAATACCGCGACGAAGACGACCGCCTGGTCACCGAGTACGAGACCCCCGAAGGGGTCACCCTGCCCGGGGATGCCGAAACCCTCGAGGACACCTTCCCCAACCTTCGGCGAATCCGGTTCGAACAGGCCGCCCAAGCCCCACCCACACCACACGTCATCGCCTCCGCCGACAACCGGGAGCGCGCCCCCAGCCGACTGGACGCCAAACTGGCCCGCCGGCGACACGAACGCGCCCGCAACAAACGAGCCCGCGAAGAACTCGACCGCCTCGACCCACCGCCCTTCTGATCCGGGGAGCCGGGGCCGGCAGCGTGGAGGAAAGGTCAGCGCTGCCGGAGGAACCGGGCGGCCGCCGCGGCGCCTCCGCCCGCGGCACCGAGCACGATCGCGGTCCCGGCCCCGTACTTGGCGGCCTTTCGCGCCGTGCGGAAGTCGTACATCTCCCACCCGCGGACCTTGGCGACGTCGCGCAGGTCGGTGTCGGGGTTGATCGCCACCGCGCGGCCGACCAGTGACAGCATCGGCACGTCGTTGTGCGAGTCCGAGTACGCCGTACACCGTTTGAGGTTGAGCCCCTCCCGGATCGCGAGTGCGCGCACGGCATGGGCCTTACCGGGCCCGTGCAGGATGTCACCGACGAGCCGTCCGGTGAAGACCCCGTCGACGCTCTCGGCGACGGTGCCCAGCGCGCCGGTGAGGCCCAGTCGGTCGGCGATCGTCTGTGCGAGTTCGACCGGTGTCGCGGTCACGAGCCACACCTGCTGCCCGGCGTCGAGGTGACGCTGGGCCAGGGCCCGGGTGCCCGGCCAGATCTTGTCGGCGATGTAGTCGTCGAAGATCTCCTCGCCGAGTTCGACGAGTTCGGCGGTCGGCTTGCCCGCGATGAACGACAACGCCTTCTCCCGGCCCTCCGCGACGTCGCGCGCATTCTCCTTGCCGGTGATCCGGAACTTCGCCTGCGTCCACGCGAAATCCATGATGTCGCCGTAGGTGAAGTACTTCCGCGCGGCGAGACCGCGAGCGAAGTGCACGATCGACGCGCCCTGGACCAGGGTGTTGTCGACGTCGAAGAAGGCGGCGGCGGTGAGGTCGCGGCGGGGTTCGCCCGGGATCTCGGCCGTCGGGCGCGAACGCAGCGAGTCGACGGCGGCCTTCGCGCTCGCCTCACCGGCCAGCGTCTGGCGGAGTTCGTGCGCGGTCTGCCGGAAGCGGCCGGTCGCGGCGGTCGCTCGCTGGGAGATCCAGGTGGTGACCCGGTTGGTCTCGTCGTCGACGAGTTCGTGGAGTTCGGCGTCCTCGTCGAAGTCGTCGGTGAACTCCACGCTCGCGGCGTGGGCCTCCCAGTCGTCGCCCGTCGGGCCGTCGCCCTGCATCGGATTCGGCGGGAGAAGTGCGGCGTCGTCAGGCGTCTCGTCGTCCTGCCGGTCTTCCGGGCCCGGGGTCTCGCCCACTGCCCACCTCCCACGCGTAGCGCCAGCACTGCTTGCCGGGTACAGCCTAGTGGTGCGCCTGGGAACCGGGCGACTGGTCTCCGGCGTTCGATCCCCACGCCCGGTGACGGACCGCACACCGTCGGCGGGGGAGGGTCACCCGGCTGATCCCGCGGGCGCTGCGCTGGGAGGATGGTCGGCATGACGGTGGAACTGTTGACCCGTGCGGGGTGCGCGGCGTGCGCGGCGGCCCGCTCCGAACTGACCCGGATCTGCGCCGACATGGGCGTGGAGTTCACCGAGGTCGACGTCGACGAGGCGGCCGAAGGGGGTCGGCCGGACGTGCGCGCCGAGTTCGGCGACCGGCTCCCGGTGGTCCTCCTCGACGGTGACGAGCACAGCTACTGGGAAGTCGACGAACCGCGTCTGCGGGACGATCTCGCGGCGCGGCGGTGATCGGCGCCCACGTTCGACGAGACGCCTAACACAGCTCGGCCGACCCCGAGGGGCCGTGTGAACAGATTCACAGGGAAGTTATATCCTCCCTTGGTCGGGAAGAGTCGGGTCCCGGTGTCTGGTGACGCCGGCAGATGTGTGGGAGTGCGAGTGGGCGCGGAGAGTGCGAAGTCGGCCGACGCCGACCCTCCTGCGTCCGCCGTCCCTCCGGTCGACGGCCCCGCCACCGACATCCCCGGTCCCACGGTCGCCCGGTTGGCCACCTACCTGCACGTACTGCGCTCGTTCAGTCGTCGGGGCATCCTGCTGGCGTCGAGCGGCGAGCTCGCGACGGCAGCCGGGGTCAACCCGGCCATCCTGCGCAAGGACCTCTCCTACGTCGGCGCCAACGGCGTGCGCGGCGTCGGATACGACGTGGGCAGGCTGACCGCCCGGATCTCGATGACGCTGCACACCGACAGCATCCACACCGTCGCGCTCGCGGGCGCCGGCTCGCTCGGCCGTGCGCTGCTGTCGCACGCCGGCTTCGGACGCGGCTTCCGGGTCGCCGCGATGTTCGACGCCGATCCGGCCCTGACCGGCGCGGTTCTCGAGCCGGGCGGCCCGCGGGTCGCCCCGCTGACCGACATCGCCGCCGTCTGCGCACAGGTGGTCCCGGCCGTCGAGATCGCGGTGATCGCCACCGCCGACGACGACGCCCGACGCGTCTTCGACGCCTTCGTGGCCGCGGGTGTCCGGCAGGTGCTCAACGTCACGCCCGTGTCGCTTCCGGCGGAGTCGGATGTTGTCGTCAGACAAGTTGATCTAGCCTTGGAACTACAGGTGTTGGCTTTCCAGGCCTCTCGCGGGCCGCGCGACGACGTCAAGGAGGCGCGCGAGGCGAAGCCGACGCGGGGGCACCGGGGAAGTGCCGGACACCAGGGAAATGTGATGGGTGAAGAAACGGTGACAGCGTGAGTGTTCTGTTGTTCGGGGTATCGCACCGCAGTGCTCCCGTCGAGGTGCTCGAGCGGTTGGCGGTCTCCGACCACGACCGCCCCAAACTGATCGACGAACTGCTCTCCTCGCGCGCGATCTCCGAAGCCATGCTCGTGTCCACGTGCAACCGCGTGGAGATCTATGCCGTCGTCGACGCCTTCCACCCGGCGCTCGAGGCGGTCGGCTCGGTCCTCGGCGACCACTCCGGCATGACCGTCAACGAGATGACCCGCCACGCCTACGTTCGTTACTCCGAGGCCGCCGTCGAGCATCTGTTCACCGTCGCGGCGGGCCTCGACTCGCTCGTCGTCGGCGAGCAGCAGATCCTCGGTCAGATCCGCAACGCCTACCTCAGCGCCGACGCCAACGACTCCGCCGGACGAGTGCTGCACGAGCTGGCGCAGCAGGCGCTGCGGGTCGGCAAGCGCGTGCACACCGAGACCGGGATCGACCGCGCGGGTGCCTCCGTGGTCTCCGTCGCGCTGCACCGTGCCAAGTCGCTGCTCACCGATCCCGCGACGGGCGCGCACCGCCTGCGCCGCGCGGTGGTCGTCGGTGCCGGCGCCATGGGCGGTCTGGCGACCGCGCAGCTGGCCCGTGAGGGCGTGACCGAGATGGTCGTCGTCAACCGGACCGTCGACAAGGCCGACCACCTCGCGGGCAACATCGCCGCCAACCACGGCATCAGCGTCCGCGGCGTCGGGCTCGACGACCTGCCGGCCGCGATGGCCACCGCCGACGTCGTCGTCACGTGCACGGGCGCGATCGGCGCGGTCGTCGGCGTCGGGTCGGTGCACTCGGCACTCGCGGCCCGTACCGGGGACGCAGCTCCGCTCGTCATCTGCGACCTCGGGCTCCCGCGTAACGTCGACCCCGCCGCGGCCCGCCTGCCCGGCGTGCACATCGTCGACATCGAGGGACTGCGCGGCGACTCCGAGACCCAGGCCGCCGAGAACGACACCCTCGCCGCCAGGTCGATCGTCGCCGCCGAGCTCGCCGACTACCTCACGCACCAGCGTCAGGCGGAGGTCACCCCGACCGTCGCGGCCCTGCGCCAGCGCGCGGCCGACGTCGTCGAGGCCGAGATCCTGCGCCTCGAGACCCGCCTGCCCGACCTCGAGGGCGCACAGCGCGACGAGGTCGCCAAGACCGTCCGCCGCGTCGTCGACAAGCTGCTGCACGCACCGACCGTGCGCGTCAAGCAGCTCGCCTCGACCCCCAACGGGGATCACTACGCCGAGGCGCTGCGCGAGCTGTTCGAACTCAAACCCGGTGCAGCCGAAGCGGTTTCGGCTCCCGACCATCTCGGTGGCCTGCCTTCGGGCGACGCGGCCGGCGATCTGGGTGACCGATGAGCGAACCCTCCACCGCGCCGATCCGGATCGGTACGCGGGGCTCGCTGCTGGCCCGGACCCAGTCGCAGACCATCGCCGACGCCCTGACCGCCGCCGGACATCCCGCCGAACTGGTCATCATCAAGACCGCCGGTGACGCCTCGGCGGCCCCCGTCGCCGAGATCGGCGTCGGGGTGTTCACCACGGCGATCCGCGTCGCGCTGCGGAACAACGAGGTCGACGTCGCGGTGCACTCGTACAAGGACCTCCCGACCGCCCCCGAAAGTGACCTCACGATCGCGGCCGTCCCGCCGCGGGTCGATCCCCGGGATGCGCTGGTCGCACGCGACGGAATGGTGCTCGGCGAACTGCCGCCCGGCTCGGTGATCGGTACCTCGGCCCCCCGGCGGGCCGCGCAGCTTAGAGCACTGGGTCTCGGTTTGGAAATCCGCCCCCTACGAGGCAACCTAGACTCTCGGTTGGGCAAAGTCGCCAGCGGCGAACTCGACGCAGTCGTGGTCGCCCGCGCCGGACTCGTGCGGATCGGACGGACCGACGTGGTCTCCGAGGCGCTCGAACCGGTGGTCATGCTGCCGGCGCCGGCGCAGGGTGCACTCGCTGTGGAGTGCCGCTCAGACGATGCCGAACTGGTGAGAATTCTCGCCGAGTTGGACGACCAGTCCACCCGCGCGGCCATCGAGGCCGAACGGGCGGTACTCGCGGCTCTCGAAGCCGGATGTACCGCACCGGTCGGTGCGATCGCCGAGGTGGTCGAGTCGATCGACGAGGACGGGCGCATCTTCGCCGAACTGTCGTTGCGTGCGGCGGTGGCGGCCGAGGACGGGTCGGACGTGATCCGCGCTTCGGTGGTGGGTCCGGTCGATCGTGCCGTTCAGCTGGGCAAGGACCTCGCCGCCGAACTGCTGGAGCTGGGAGCGGGCGACCTCGTCAACTCTCCCTAGCAGAGAACGAACTGCAGCCCTCGCCGAGAGGGCAGGAGAGTGCGAACCCATGAGCCGTACGAAGAAGGCAAATCCCGGACGGATCCTGTTCGTGGGGTCGGGTCCAGGGGACCCAGACCTGCTCACCGTGCGGGCACGCACCGTGATCACCAACGCGACCACCGCCTACATCGATCCCGATGTACCCGCGCCGGTGGTGTCGCTGATCGGCAGTGCGCATCGCGACGAACCCGCCGCCGACACTCGCCGATCCACCAAGAAGGCCGAGAAGCCCGCTGACGACGCCGCGTCGACGCCCGCCGCACCGGCCGACGATTCGCAGGCCGCCGGTGACGAGGCCGGCGCGACCGATGCCGGGCAGACCGACGAGGAATCGGTGGTCCGGCCGGCGCTCGGCGATCCGGCCGAGGTCGCCAAGACCCTCGTGGCCGCGGCCCGCAACGGCGACGACGTCGTGCGCGTCGTCGCCGGCGACCCGCTGACCACCGATTCGGTCCTCGCCGAGGTCAACGCCGTCGCCCGTACGACGGTCACCTTCGAGGTGCTGCCGGGCCTGCCCGCCGCATCCGTGGTCCCGAGCTACGCCGGCATGCCGCTCGGTTCCACCCACACCGAGGCCGACGTGCGCGGCGAGGTCGACTGGGCCGCGCTGGCCGCCGCCCCCGGCCCGCTGGTGCTGCACGCGACATCGGGCCACCTGGCCGAGACCGCCAGCGCGCTCACCGAGCACGGCATGGCCCCCCAGACCCCGGCCGCCATCACCATCAACGGCACCACCTGTGCGCAGCGCACCATCGAGGCCACGCTCGCGACGCTCAACGAGCAGGGCAACGCGCTCACCGGTCCGCTGATCGTCACGGTCGGCAAGGTCGTGGGCGCGCGCGGCAAGCTGTCGTGGTGGGAGTCGCGCGCCCTGTACGGCTGGACCGTCCTGGTGCCGCGGACGAAGGACCAGGCCGGCGACATGAGCGAACGGCTCGTCAGCCACGGTGCGATGCCCAAGGAGGTGCCGACCATCGCGGTCGAACCGCCGCGGAGCCCCGCGCAGATGGAACGCGCCGTCAAGGGTCTCGTCGACGGGCGGTACCAGTGGGTGGTGTTCACCTCCACCAACGCGGTGCGCGCGGTGTGGGAGAAGTTCGCCGAGTTCGGGCTGGACGCCCGGGCGTTCTCCGGCGTCAAGATCGCCTGCGTCGGCGAGGCCACCGCCGAGAAGGTGCGCTCCTTCGGCATCAACCCCGAACTCGTGCCGTCGGGTGAGCAGAGCTCGCTCGGTCTCCTCGAGGACTTCCCGCCCTACGACGACGTCTTCGACCCGGTGAACCGAGTCCTGTTGCCGCGCGCCGACATCGCGACCGAGACACTGTCCGAGGGACTGCGCGACCGCGGCTGGGAGATCGACGACGTCACCGCTTACCGCACCGTGCGCGCCGCACCGCCGCCCGCCGAGACCCGCGAGATGATCAAGACCGGTGGTTTCGACGCGGTCTGCTTCACCTCCAGCTCGACCGTGCGCAATCTCGTGGGCATCGCCGGAAAGCCGCACGCGCGCACCATCGTCGCGTGCATCGGGCCCAAGACCGCCGAGACCGCAACGGAATTCGGCCTCCGGGTGGATGTGCAGCCGGAGAACGCATCGGTGCTCGAACTCGTCGACGCGCTCGCCGAGCACGCCGCCCGACTTCGGGCCGAGGGCGCACTTCCGCCCCCGCGCAAGAAGTCTCGCCGCTCGCGTTCCTGAGCTGCTCCTGCTCCCTGAGGTGCGAGGAGCGATAGCCGCCGGGCCGAGCAAGCGACGAAGGAGCGCGTCGAGCTCGACGAGCCTCGAAGGGCCCGTGAGACGAAGGAGACCCATGCCACCCGTGATCCGGCCCCGACGACTGCGGACCACCCCGGCCATGCGCCGGCTGGTCGCCGAGACCTCGCTGGAGCCGCGACATCTGGTGCTGCCGATGTTCGTCGCCGACGGCATCGACGACCCGGTACCGATCTCGTCGATGCCGGGCGTCGTGCAGCACACGATGGATTCGCTGCGGACCGCCGCGGCCGAGGCCGTCGACGCCGGTGTCGGCGGGCTCATGCTGTTCGGGGTGCCGCGCGCCGAGGACAAGGACGCCACCGGGTCGGGCGCGGATGCCGACGACGGAATCCTCAACCGGGCTCTGCGCACCCTCGGTGACGATCTCGGGGATGCCACGGTCCTGATGGCCGACACGTGCCTCGACGAGTTCACCGATCACGGGCACTGTGGCGTCGTCGACGGTCGGGGTCGCGTCGACAACGACGAGACCCTCGAGCGCTACGTGTCGATGTCCCTGGCGCAGGCGCGGGCGGGTGCGCATCTCCTCGGGCCGAGCGGGATGATGGACGGCCAGGTCGCCTCGATCCGGGCCGCCCTCGACGCCGAGGGCTTCACCGACACCGGGATCCTGGCCTACGCCGCGAAGTACGCCTCGGCGTTCTACGGCCCGTTCCGCGAGGCGGTCGGCTCGTCGCTGCAGGGCGACCGGCGCACGTACCAGCAGGACGCGGCCAACCGGGTCGAGGCGCTGCGCGAGGTCCGGCTCGACCTCGAGGAGGGCGCCGACATCGTGATGGTGAAGCCGGCGATGAGTTACCTCGACATCGTGCGCGACGTCGCCGACATGAGTGACGTGCCGGTCGCGGCCTACCAGATCAGCGGCGAGTACTCGATGATCTCCGCCGCCGCCGAACGCGGGTGGATCGATCGCGATGCCGCGATCCTGGAATCGCTGACCGCCATCCGACGGGCCGGTGCGTCGATCGTCCTGACCTACTGGGCGGCCGAGGTGGCGCAGCGCCTGTCCTGACCTGAGCGTGTAGGGCTCGTCGTGCTGCCCGTTCACTAGGCTGGTCCCATGTCCGCACCGTACGACCCCGCGTCCGACCCCGGCGCGCCGTCGCGACCGAAGATCCCCGACTCCGTCTCCATCGCCGTCGAGCTGTGGGTGGTGGTGATCGTCGGGCAGATCGTGGCGATGTTCGCGCAGACCGGCACCTTCGTCGACATGATCCGCGATCAGGTGAGTTCCGCTCCGCAGGAAGGGGTCCCGCCCGAGCAGATCGACTTCATGACCTCGTCGGGGTTCGTGGTCGGTGTGCTGGTCGTGACGTCGCTGTTCCTCACCGCGATCACGGCCTTGGTCGTCTGGTTCACCCGCAAGGGCTACAACTGGGCGCGCATCGTGCTGTCGGCGATGGGTGTCTACGTCGTGGTCAGCTTGCTCTTCTCGCTGTTCGGTGGCGACACGTCGCCGGCGTGGGCGATGGTCCCGCAGGTGATCAGCGGCGTCGCGGCGCTCGGCGCGACAGTGCTGCTGATGCGCGGCGACTCCGAGACGTATTGCCGGGCCATGGCGCAGGCGCGCAAGCCACAACCGATCCACCCCCCGACGCCGCCGTATCCGTACGGCCAGAATCCGTATGGCCAGAACCCGTACGGACAGAACCCGTACAGCCAGAACCCGTACGGACAGAACCCCTACGGACAGAATCCGTATGGCCAGAACCCGTCCGGCCGCAGTCCGTATGACCCGAACCCATACGGCGAGAACACGCCGTATGGTGACAGCGAACATCGGGATGAGCGCGTCGGCCCTCATCCCGAGAAGCCCCACTCGGAGCCCGTCCATCTCGAGAAGCCGCGCCCCGAGAACCTGCGCCCCGAGAACTCGGGGTCCGAGAACCAGAACGAAGGACCGAAGAACCAGTGACAAGTCCCGATCCGGCGCTGCGTCCGAAACTCGTCGTCTGGGCCTACCGGTGCTGGCTGGCCTCGGGCGCGCTGCTGATAGCGCTCGGCGCGCTGGTGATCGTCGTGTCCGCGGTCGCCGACACCGGGACCGTCACCTCCGGAGTGCTGGGTGCGATGGTCGTCGTGGTGGGTGTCGCGTACATCCTGCTGGGCAGCAAGGCCTACACCGGCGATGTGCGGTGGCGCTCGTCGCTGGCGGCGCTGACCCTGGTCGTCGTGGCGATGCTGCTGTTCCTGAGCCTGGGAATCCAGTTCTTCGCATTTCCCCTGCTCGCTGCGATCGTCGGTCTGTTCGGGTCGTTGCTCGCCTACCGGCCGCCCGCCGAGACCTGGTACACCGGCAAGGAGCCGGACGCTCCGGCCCGCCGGTCCCGCAAGAAGAACACGTGACCTCCGATCCGCCCGCCTCCGAGCCCGAACCCCCGGAACCCGACGCCCCGGAACCCGATGTGGCGGACCCCGTGGAACCGGCGGGGGAGATCTTGTTCGCCGAATCCGGGGGCAGTTGGTGGGTCGTCGTCATCGGTCCGATCCTGGTCGGTGCTGTCCTGGCCCTGGAGATCGCCGGACCCGGTCAGGTGCACTGGCCGGTGCTGGCGATCTTCTTCGTGCTCCTCCTCGGGTTCTCGGTCGTGCAGGTGTCCGCGGCGCGTCGCCATGTCAGTGTCGAACTCACCGAGACCACCCTCCGGCAGGGCGCCGTCACGACCCCGCTCGCCGACATCGAGAAGATCTTCCCGCCCAACCACGGTCACACCCCGGAGGACTGGGAGAGTTCGTCCGCGCTCGGCGAGCTGCACGGAGTACCCAGGCGCCGCAAGGGTATCGGCGTGAAGCTGACCTCGGGGACACTCGCCCAGGCATGGGCCCGGGACGTCGAACGGTTGCGCAGCGAACTCACGCAGGCGCACGAGGCGGTCCGGCTGGGTCTGCCGCCCAGGGGCACCCCGACCACGGGCCGGGACCCCGGGGATCAGGACGTGACCGAGTGACGGCCCGCCCGGCTGTCGCGGTAGGCGCGGCGTCGTAGATCGCCCAGCCACGACGGCGCGAACTCGACGCCTTCGGGCCGGTGCAGGATCGGGTCGAAGTCGACGTCGAGTCCGGTGAGGACGTGGTCGAGTTCGATCCGGACCACGGGCACGAACCGTCGGGCACCCGCTTCCAGGACGATGACGATCGGCTGGTTCCGGCGCAGACGAGCAGCCAGGTCCTCGATCGACACCCCGGAGGAGTCCGACGGCTCGAGGATGCGGGCCCGGATCCAGTACAGCTCTCCGTCGTATCGGTAGGGCGTCAGGCTCGACACCGCGGTGGCCCAGTGCGTCGTCGGGAGCGGCAGCGGTACCCGGCCGGCCAGCGGGGCCGGGCCGGCGAGCAGGAGATCCCAGGTACCGGTGGCATCGGTCGTCGACGAGACGCCCCCGCCGCCCACCGTGCCGGGGTCGGCCGCCGGGAACCGGATGGCCACTCCGACGATGTCCGGCAGTCCGCCGGGCGTGCCGATCCCCTTCGACACCCGTACCGACACCGGACCGCTGCGGAAGGGCAGTGGGTGATCGGCGGACAGTGCGGCTCGCCCCCCGCAGAGGAGACCGTCGGGGTGGAACACCCGGGCGTGCCGCAGGGCGGCGAGCCAGCGGAACGGGGTCGTGACGAGGTCGGGCAGAGCACTCACATGAGTCCCCTTCCGGATCGGGAGGCGGGCACACGCCGCAGCGGGGCCTCGGCAGCGGCGTCGGCGGCAGTATGCCCGCTCTCCTGACGCTCAAACCCGCCCCGGAACGCAACGCGGCCACCGTCTCCTCGACGGTGGCCGCGATGGTCTGTGGAGCAGGCGTCAGCCGTTCTGCAGCATGGGTGCGCGCAGCAGCTCCTCGGGGACGCCGAACGCGTCGACCAGCGACCGTGCGTGCGGGCGCAGCTCCAGGCAGAGCTCGTTCACGCCGCGGCGGATCGCCTTGGCGCGCTCCACCGAGATGTGCCGGTGCATCAGGAACCAGGACAGGTCGTCCTCCAGCGCCGAATAGACGAACAGGTCGCACACCTTGCCCAGAAGGTCTGCCGCCGAACGGGAATCGCAGTTCTCGATCGCCTCGACGAAGGCCTCGAGCACGACACGCTCGATGTGTGCGTGTCCCACCTTCAGCAGGTGGTCCTGCGCGTTGTTGAACACCTCGAAGGCGTCGTTGTCGTCGTCGAGTGCGCGGCGCAGACGTTGCGCACACGTGCGGACGAGGTGATCCTCGCGATTGCGGAACAGCCGGATCTGCGTGCTGCGGTCGGTGAGGGCCGACTTCTCGGTGTCCTCGTCGGAGCCGTCGAGCAGGGTCTGCACGACCTGCCGGACCGCGGTCTTCTCGGCAACCACGTCACGTGCCATGCCGGCGATGAAACGCACCCAGCCGCCGGCCGAGAGTCCCTGCACGTCTTCGGAATACGCCGACAGCAGCTCCTTGGCGATCAGCTGCGTCATGATCGTGTTGTCGCCCTCGAAGGTGGTGAAGACGTCGATGTCGCCACGCATGATCGACAGCTGGTTCTCGTCGAGATAGCCTGCGCCGCCGCAGGCTTCGCGGCTGACGTTGATGGCGTGGGAGGCGTGCCAGGTGGCGTAGGCCTTCAGGCCGGCGGCCTGTCCCTCGAGCTGGCGCTGACGTCCGGCGTCGGAATCGTCGGGGGCGACCGACTGCACCTCGTGGAGTTCGGCGACGATCTCGTTCTGCGCGAACCCGATCGCATACGACTTGGCGATGAGCGGCAGCAGCTTTCGTTGATGGCCCAGGTAGTCCATCACCGTGATCTCGTCGGTGGCGTCGGGTGCCTCGAACTGCTTGCGGATCAGGCCGTAGCGGGTAGCCAGGGCCAACGCCTTGCGGCCGGCGGCACCGGCAGTCGCGGCCACACTCACGCGGCCGCGGATCAGGGTGCCGAGCATCGTGAAGAACCGGCGGTTGGTGTTCTCGATGGGGGAGCTGTAGCTGCCGTCCGCGGCGACGTCGGCGTAGCGGTTCAGCAGGTTCTCCGCGGGGACCCGGACGTTGTCGAACATGATCCGGCCGTTGTCGACGCCGGCGAGTCCGCCCTTGTATCCGCAGTCACTGGTGGTGACACCGGGCAGGTCGTTGCCGTCCTCGTCGCGGATGGGCACCACGAAGCAGTGCACCCCACGCCCTTCGGCCTCCTCGTCGGGTCCGCCGGTGACGAGCTGCGCGAACACGGCGGCGTAGCGGGCGTGTGCGGCGGCGCCGCCGATGTAGTCCTTGCGGGACGACGGGGTGGGGGAGTTGATCACGAACTCGCGGGCATCGCGGTCGTAGGTGGCCGTGGTCTCGATGGCCTGGACGTTCGAGCCGTGGCCGGTCTCGGTCATCGCGAAGCAACCGAGAACGCTCAGATCGATGATCCCGGGCACGTACTTCTCGTGATGCCTTGCGGTGCCGAGGTTCTCGACGGCGCCACCGAAGAGGCCCCACTGCACGCCCGCCTTCACCATGAGCGACAGGTCCGCGTAGCCGAGCATCTCGATGGCGGTGATCGACGCCCCGATGTCACCGCTGCCGCCGTGGTCTTCGGCGAACCCGGCGGCGGCGAAGCCCTGAGAGGCGAGCTCGCGCATCACCTCGAGGGTGTGCGCACGGGCTTCGTCGAGTGTCCGGGACGGGTCCGGCAGCAGGTCCGCGCGATTCGAGTTCTCGCGCACCGTCTCCCTCGTCGTGCGCCAGCGGCCGTCGAGGACGAACCGCAGATTGTCGACCAGCAGGGCCCGCTCGTCCGCGGACAGCTCGTCGTCGGCGGACACCGACGCCGGCGTCACCGGATCGTCGACGGTCGGCTCGGTGGCGATGGGTGTCGGACCCGTCGTCGAAGGGGTCTTCGCAGCAGGGGCCTGTTCGTCGGGACTCGCCGAAGTGGGGGTTGCCATGGCTCCACCGTACGTAGTGGATCGGCGTCGGACCTAGCTTTTGTGGCGCTCGCTACTGACGAGTAAGGAACACCATCCGGTGGACGGGTCGGCGCCGAACATCCTCCTCGGGGCCGGTCCGACGGCCACGTCGCCCGCGGTGTGGTG
Source organism: Gordonia sp. HS-NH1 (assembly GCF_001418765.1). NCBI lineage: Bacteria > Bacillati > Actinomycetota > Actinomycetes > Mycobacteriales > Gordoniaceae > Gordonia > Gordonia sp. HS-NH1. The sequence goes on along the minus strand of NZ_LIYC01000007.1, from coordinate 70,854 downwards.
ATACTTGACCCATGTCAGCCGCGGACTCCGATCCGGCCGCGTTCCGCACGCGGGTCGTCGCCGAGTCGATCCGTCTGTTCAGTGAGCACGGGTACGAGTCGACGACCGTCGAGCAACTTGCGGCGGCGGCCGGCATGTCCCGCCGCACGTTCTTCCGGCAGTTCGGGTCCAAGGAAGACGTGATCTTCGCCGACCACGAGTCGTTGCTCGCCCAGGTCGGCGCTCGGCTCGCCGCCGACCGCGATGACCCGTGGCTGGCCGTCTGTGCCGCCGCGGAACTGGTCTTCGGCCACTTCGTCCGCGATCGGGAACTCGCGGTGCGCCGGGCGCAGGTGGTGCAGGAGGTGCCGGCACTGCGAGACCGGGAACTGGTGACCACCTACCGCTACCAGGGGGCGTTCGAGGAGTTCCTGCGCACCCGGCTGCCCGACGAGTCGCCGGTTCACGTCGTCGCCTACGTCGCCGCGGTCACGGGTACCCACAACTTCCTGCTCCGGCAGATGATCCGCGGCGATGCCGAGGCCACGCCGGAACGCCTGCGCGTGGAGCTCGAACGGGTAGCTGTGGCACTCGGTGCCGGACCGGCCGGAGAGGCGTCGAACCGGCATGCGACTCCGGGCAGACAGGTCACCGTCGTGACCTATCCGACGGGGACCTCGCCGGCGGAAGTCGCACGTCGCGTGGCCGAGGAGCTGGGGGAGGGCTGAGTCCCGCGAACGGTCGCGGGACAACCGCCGCGGATTCGGGGACAATCGGCCGGGAGAGGTCCCGCGCGGTTGACATGGCACTCAGTGCCGTGCTGCACTGGGGATCAACATCTGCCGGTACACGCGTGCCGGGAACGAACAGGCACTCCAGGTGCCGTGAGGAGTTGTCATGGGTTACGGAAATCCCGACTTCAACGTCTTCGAGCTCCCGGAAGAGCACATCGCCCTGCGTGAGGCGATCCGGGCGCTCTCGGAGAAGGAGATCGAGCCCCACGCCGCCGACGTCGACGAGAACTCCCGGTTCCCCCAGGAGGCCCTCGACGCCCTCGTCGCATCGGGGTTCAACGCGATCCACGTACCCGAGGAGTTCGGCGGTCAGGGCGGCGACTCGATCGCGGCGTGCATCGTCATCGAAGAGGTCGCCCGTGTCGACGCGTCGTCCTCGCTCATCCCCGCCGTCAACAAGCTCGGCACCATGGGCCTGATCCTCAACGGCTCCGACGACCTCAAGCAGCAGGTGCTGCCCGGCATCGCGTCCGGCGAGGCGATGGCGTCGTATGCCCTGAGTGAACGCGAGGCCGGCTCCGACGCCGCGGGCATGAAGACCCGCGCCCGCAAGGACGGCAACAACTGGGTGCTGAACGGCACGAAGTGCTGGATCACCAACGGCGGCAAGTCGTCCTGGTACACCGTCATGGCCGTGACCGACCCGGAGAAGAAGGCCAACGGCATCTCCGCGTTCATGGTCCACAAGGACGATCCCGGCTTCACCGTCGGACCGCTGGAGAAGAAGCTCGGCATCAAGGGTTCGCCGACCGCGGAACTGTACTTCGAGGACTGCACGATCCCGCTCGACCGCATCATCGGCGACGAGGGCACCGGCTTCAAGACCGCCCTGCAGACCCTCGACCACACCCGCCCCACCATCGGCGCGCAGGCCGTCGGAATCGCGCAGGGCGCACTCGACCAGGCGATCGCATATGTCAAGGACCGCAAGCAGTTCGGCAAGCCGATCAGCTCGTTCCAGGGTGTGGAGTTCATGATCGCCGACATGGCGATGAAGGTCGAGGCCGCCCGCCTGATGGTCTACACCTCGGCCGCCCGAGCCGAGCGCGGCGAGAAGAACCTGGGGTTCATCTCCTCGGCGTCGAAGTGCTTCGCCTCCGACGTCGCGATGGAGGTCACCACCGACGCCGTCCAGCTGTTCGGCGGCGCCGGCTACACCCGCGACTTCCCGGTCGAGCGCATGATGCGCGACGCCAAGATCACCCAGATCTACGAGGGCACCAACCAGATCCAGCGCGTCGTCATGAGCCGCGCGCTGCTTCGCTGATCACCCACACCGCTGGTTGAGAATCACGATCTCGCCCCGTCGGCTTCGGCCGGCGGGGCGAACTGCGTTCCCGCGGTGCCGTTTCCGTCCCGCTGATGGGATCGAATCAGCGGCACGGAATTGGCGACGCGGGAGGGGTGTCCGTGAGGTGCTAGGCGTACGCCGACCGGAACTCGATGCGGGCGCCCTGCTGCCGGGCCGCGTCGCGGAAATTCTTCATCGCGCGTTCCATGTGGAAGCCGTTGGTCACGATGATCGCGCCGTTCGCGCCCATGTGCTTGAGCATCCGCACCGTGTTCTGGGCGTTCTGCACCGTGGAGGTCGACGCCCCTTCATTGACCATCTGCCACATCGGGATTCCGCGTCGGATGAGGCCGAGGTTCATGAACTGGGCTTCGGTGACCGGGAGCCAGTGGGTGTCGCCGCCGGAGACGATCATGCGGTTGAACGGGTGCTTCTTGCCGAGGTTGGCCGCGACGTCGAGCCTGCGCTTGAGGACATCGGGGGTCTGGCCGAGAACACCGAACTTGGCACCCAGGACGACGATGTAGCGAGTCGGCGGACTCTGCCAGAGGAAGTTGCTGTTCGGGGTGCCGAGTTCGGAGCTGCCGAGGTCCACGCTGCCGAAATCGGTACTGATCGCGGCATTCTGGACGTTCGCGACCGGCTCGGACGGTGCGACGGCGACGGCCACCGAGGCGGCCGTGGCGATCGCGGCCGCGGCAGCCGCGGTCGTGAGGGTTCTACGACGCATGGTGACCGAGTGTAGGGATCAGTACGGCCGTGCAGGTATCAAAGTGGTAACACCTGCATCTCTAGTCACATACGTAACATCCTCAAGTGAGCGCGATGTACTTCACCGAGAGGTACTCGTCGATGCCCTCGCTGCCGCCCTCGCGCCCGATTCCGGACTGTTTGATCCCGCCGAACGGTGCAGCGGCATCGGAGATCACGCCTCGATTCACCCCGACCATGCCCGAGTCCAGGCGCTCGGCGACCCGCATGCAGCGCTCGAGATCGCGGCTGTAGAAGTACGACGCCAGGCCGTATTCGGTCGAGTTCGCGGCCTCGATGCCCGCGGACTCGTCGTCGAAGGTGCTGATCACCGCGACGGGTCCGAAGATCTCTTCGCGCGTCACTGGGGCGTACGGGTCCACATTGTCGAGAACCGTTGCCGGATAGAAGAAGCCGCGTCCCTCCGGTCGTTCACCGCCCAGCCGAACCCGGGCGCCGTCGGCGACGGCCTGCTCGACCGCCTCGGCGACCTTGTCCCGCTGATCGGCGTTCACCAGCGGTCCCAGGGTCACCCCGTCGGAGTAGCCGGGCCCCATGCGGACCTCCGACATCTTCGCGACGAGCTTCTCGGTGAACTCCTCGACGACCCCCGCCTGCACCAGGAAGCGGTTGGCCGCGGTGCACGCCTCACCGCCGTTGCGCATCTTGGCGGCGAACGCGCCCTCGACCGCGGCGTCGATGTCGGCGTCGTCGAAGACGAGGAAGGGGGCGTTGCCGCCGAGTTCCATCGAGGTGCGCTGCACTCGCTCGGCGGCCTGGCCGAGCAGGCTGCGGCCCACCGGCGTCGAACCGGTGAAGCTGATCTTGCGAATCCGGTCGTCGGTGATCAACGTCGAGGACACCTCGCCGCTCGACGTGGTGGGCAGGACGGACAAAACGCCCGGGGGGAGGCCGGCTTCGGCGAAGGCCTCGGCCAGGGCGAGCATCGTCAACGGTGTCTCGCGAGCCGGCTTGACGATGATGACGTTGCCTGCCGCGAGCGCGGGACCGATCTTGCGCGTTCCCATCGCGAGCGGGAAGTTCCACGGCGTGATGGCCAGGCACGGTCCGACGGGCTGATGTGCCACCAGGATGCGTCCGTTTCCGGCCGGCGCCGGAGTGAACCGGCCCCCGATCCGGACGGCCTCCTCGGCGAACCAGCGCAGGAACTCCAGTCCGTAGGTGGTCTCGGCGCGACTGTCGGGAAGGGCCCGGCCGAGTTCGAGCGTCATCAGCATCGCGATGTCGTCCGCGCGTTCGGTGAGCAGTTCGAAGGTCCGGCGGAGGATCTCGCCGCGTTCGCGTGGTGCGGTGGCCGCCCAGTCCGCGGAAGCGGCGACGGCGGAGTCCAGCGCAGCACGGGCGTCGGCGACCCCCGCGTCGGCGACCGAGACGAGCGACTCCTCGGTGGCCGCGTCATAAACGTCGAAGGTGGTGCCGTCGGCCGCCGGTGTGGACCGGCCGTCGATCCAGAGACCGGTGGGCACCGCTTCGAGCACTCCCCGCGGGTCGAGAACGTTCTTGTCGCCACTCATCCGAAGCCACATCCTCACATGTCGGTTCTGCCGGTTCGAACCCTACTCCCGGACTCCGATCGACCCGCTGAGCTGCGATGTTGGCGAGTGGTCGGGATGGGGGCGACTATTGCGTCGTGGCGAAACGAAGGCTGTTGGGGACCCTGACCGGACTCGTTGCGGCCGGTGCCCTTCTCGCCGGATGCGCCCAGTCGACGCAAACGGATGCACAGTCGACGCAAGCGCCCGCCCAGTCGACGCAAACGGGCGCCCAGTCGACGGAAATGCCCGCCCAGTCGACGGAAAAACCCGCCCAATCGACGGAGTACGTGAACCTCGGCGACAGTTTCAGCGCCGGAACCGGCGTGAGCCCGCTCGAGGAGGACTCGCCCATCTACTGTCAGCGGTCGTCGAGGAACTACGCGCACATCGTCGCCGAGGAAGAGGACTTCGACCTGACCGACGTCAGCTGCGCGGGCGCCGACACCGGTGACTTCCGCGAGTCGCAGCACCAGGGCGTGCCGCCTCAGCTCGACGCCCTCGACGAGGACACCGATGTGGTGACGCTGATGATCGGCGGCAACGACGAACAGACCTACGGCCGCGCGATCCGGCTCTGCAGCGAACTCGCCGACGTCGACCGCGCCGGTGCGCCGTGCACCGATCGCTACGGACGATCGCTGATCGACCCGGTCGCGGCCGACATCTACCCGGCTGTCCGTCAGGCGCTGCGCGATGTGCGAAACCGGGCGCCGAACGCCCGCATCCTGCTCGCGGGCTATCCGTGGCTGCTCCCGCCGACCGTCAGCTGCTATCCCGAGATGCGGCTCGCCGAAGGTGACGTGCCGATGATCCGCGAACTGCAGACGGCGCTGAACACCTATGGCCGGCGCGCGGCCGAGGACGAAGGGGTGGAATTCGTCGACATGTCGCAGGTGTCCGAGGGGCACGATGCGTGTGCCGGCGACGAGCGCTGGATCGAGCCGATGACCACCTCGGGCCCCGGCGCGGTGCACCCCAACGAGCAGGGGCAGGCGGCGATCGCCGAACAGGTTCGCAAGGCGCTCGCGGGCTAGTCCCGCACCGCTGCGACGCCGTGCCGACCCCGCTGACCAGCGGGGATTTGGGTCACCCGGTGCCGTTTGGAACACTGTAGGCCGTGACCCCTTCCGCTGCTGCCACGCCTGCTCCCGGAACGGCTGCCTCGGCCGCGCTGTTCACCCGCGCGACGCAGGCCATTCCGGGGGGCGTCAACTCCCCGGTGCGCGCGTTCTCCGCGGTCGGCGGGACCCCGCGCTTCATCGCCTCCGCGGTTGGATGCCGGCTCACCGACGCCGATGGCAACGACTACGTCGACCTCGTCAGCTCGTGGGGTCCGATGATCCTGGGGCACGCACACCCGGCCGTCGTCGAGGCAGTTCGTGAGGCGGCCACCGGCGGGCTGTCCTTCGGTGCGCCCACCGAGGGCGAGATCGAACTCGCCGAGGAGATCATCGGCCGCGTCGACCCCGTCGAGCGCGTCCGGCTGGTGAACTCCGGCACCGAGGCGACCATGTCGGCGATCCGCCTCGCCCGCGGGTACACGGGTCGCGCCAAGATCATCAAGTTCGCCGGCTGCTACCACGGTCACGTCGACGCACTGTTGGCCGCGGCCGGTTCCGGGGTCGCCACGCTCGGCCTGCCGACGAGCCCAGGTGTGACCGGTGCGTCGGCGCACGACACCCTCGTGCTGCCCTACAACGACCTCACCGCAGTCGCCGACGCCTTCGCCGAGTTCGGCGACGACATCGCCGCCGTGATCACCGAGGCGGCGGCCGGGAACATGGGCGCGGTCGCCCCGGTGGAGGGTTTCAACGCCGGACTGCGTGACCTCACCCGGCGCCACGGCGCGCTGCTCATCATGGACGAGGTCATGACCGGCTTCCGTGTGAGCCCGAGCGGTTGGTACGGGCTCGAGGGTGTGGCCGGCGACCTCTACACCTTCGGCAAGGTGATGAGCGGGGGACTGCCCGCCGCGGCGTTCGGTGGGCGCGCGGATGTCATGGAACGACTCGCACCGACCGGGCCGGTGTACCAGGCGGGCACGCTGTCGGGGAACCCCGTCGCCGTCGCCGCCGGACTCGCGACCCTGCGGCACGCCGACGTCGAGGTCTACCGCACCCTCGACGCCAACGCCGACCGGCTCGCGACGATGCTGCACGAGGCCCTCTCCGCGGCCGGGGTGGCCCACCGCGTGCAGAAGGCCGGCAGCCTGCTGAGTGTGTTCTTCACTACCGATCCGGAGACGCCGATCGTCGATTACGCCGGTGTCTCCGCCACGGAGACCTGGCGGTTTGCGCCGTTCTTCCACGCTCTGCTCGAGCGCGGCGTCTACGCACCGCCGAGCGCCTACGAGGCCTGGTTTGTGTCCGCGGCGCTCGACGAGGATGCTTTCTCGCAGATCGCCGATGCGCTGCCCGCGGCAGCGCAGGCGGCCGCGACCGCAGCCACACCGGGGGACAACGCCTGATGCACACGATCGTCCACATGATGCGCCACGGAGAGGTCGACAACCCCGACGGCATCCTCTACGGCCGTCTGCCCGGTTTCCGGCTCTCCGCCGACGGCCAGGCGCAGGCGCGCAAGGTCGCCGACACACTCGCCGACCACGACGTCCGGGCCGTGTTCGCCTCGCCGCTGCAACGCGCGCAGGAGACGGCCACGCCGATCGCCGCCGCGCACGGCATCCCGATCCTGACCAACGACGACCTCATCGAGGCCGAGAACGTCTTCGAGGGCCTCAAGGTCTCGGTCGGCGACGGCGCGCTGAGCAAGCCGCGGCACTGGCCGAAACTGCGGGACCCGTTCACCCCCTCCTGGGGCGAGCCCTACATCCAGCTCGCGCACCGCATGCTGGCCGCGGCCAACAAGGCCCGCGACGCCGCCCGCGGTCACGAAGCCGTCTGCGTCAGCCATCAGCTGCCCGTGTACACGCTGCGCCGGTTCCTCGAAGGTCAGCGCCTCTGGCACGACCCGCGTCGTCGCCAGTGCTCGCTGGCCTCGCTGACCAGCCTCATCTACGACGACGACGCCCTCGTCGACATCATCTACTCCGAACCGGCCGGGTCCTCCGACCCGCTGGCCACCGGTGCGTGAAACCGAAGGTCTGACCCAGTGCGCAAGTTCCTCCTGCCGGCGGTGTTGTCGGCCCTGATCATGCTGATCGCCGGCTGCAGCACCGGCGACGACGCGGTCGCGCAGGGGAACACCTTCCAGTTCGTCTCGCCGGGCGGGCAGACCGTCATCACCTATGCGCCCGAGGATCGCAAGCCGATCGCCGACGTCACCGGCGAGGATCTGATGACCGGGCAGGAGCTGTCCCTGTCCGATCCTCCGTTCGCCGGCAAAGCCCTCGTCATCAACGTCTGGGGATCGTGGTGCGGGCCCTGCCGTGGCGAGGCCGATGACCTCGAGCGCGTCTACGAGCGCTACCGTGCCGACGGCGTGGAGTTCCTCGGCATCAACCTGCGCGACGACCGGGAGTCCGCGAAGGACTTCATGATCGACCGCAAGGTCGGGTATCCCTCGATCTACGACTTCCCGGGGATGTCGCTCGCCGCGCTGACGACGCCCACCTCGGTGGTGCCGACGACGATCGTGCTCGATCGGGAGCACCGCCCGGCGGCGGTGTTCCTGAAGGCGGTCTCGGACGCCGAGCTCGACGAGGTCGTCCAGCGCGTCGCGGCCGAACCGGCGGGCCCGGTGTGATGAACGGCTCGACCACGATCCTCGCCTCGTCGATCGGCGACACGTTCGCCGACACCGTGTCCAGCGGACCGATCCTGCTCGCCTTCGCGGCATGCCTGCTCGCGGGGCTCGTCTCGTTCGCGTCGCCGTGCGTCGTGCCGCTGGTCCCGGGTTACCTGTCCTATCTGGCCGGTCTCGTCGGGGCGGAGGCGCCCGCGGTGAAGGTCGGCGAACAGGCCAAGAGCGGCCGGTCGCGGGTCGCGCTCGCCGCCGGCCTGTTCGTCCTCGGCTTCACCGTCGTCTTCGTCGCCGCCACCGCGACCGTCCTCGGCGTGACCAGTACCTTCGTGCTGAATCGTGAACTGCTGCAACGCATCGGCGGGGTCGTCACCATCGCGATGGGCCTGGTGTTCATCGGTCTCATCCCCGCGTTGCAGCGTGAGGTCCGCTTCGAACCGCGTCGGGTCTCCAACATCGTCGGCGCGCCGCTGCTCGGTGCGGTCTTCGCGCTCGGGTGGACGCCGTGCCTGGGACCGACCCTCGCCGCGGTGATCGCCACCGTCAGCGGGACCGAGGGGTCGACGGCGGCCAAGGGTGTGACCCTCATCGTCGCGTACTGCCTGGGACTGGGCCTGCCCTTCGTGATCCTGGCGTTCTCCTCGGCGTGGGCCCTGCGCAGTCTCGGCTGGCTCCGCCGGAACGCCCGCACGATCCAGGTGATCGGTGGCGTCCTGCTGATCGGGGTCGGCGTGGCCCTGCTGACCGGCTGGTGGGACCAGTTCATCGTGTGGGTCCAGGTCCGCTTCGTCACCGACACCCAACTACCGATCTGAGCGCTGGACCCATGACCGATCTCACCGACCGCCCGCAGGTGCACACCCCCGAGCCGGCCCGCAAGCCCCATTGGGCGCGTCGCCGGGTGCTGTGGCCGGTCCGCAACCTGTGGCGGTCGCTGACCTCGATGCGGACCGCGCTGATCCTGCTGTTCCTGCTCGCGCTCGCCGCGATCCCCGGTGCGCTGCTCCCGCAGCGCGAGCTCAACGAGCAGAAGACCCTGGAGTACATCGCCGACCGCGGTCAGCTCGGCGTCTGGATGGACCGGCTGCAGCTGTTCGACGTCTTCTCCAGCGCCTGGTTCACCGCGATCTACGTGCTGCTGTTCATCTCCCTCGTCGGCTGTCTGACGCCGCGGATGGTCGAACACTTCCACAGCCTGCGCGCGAAACCCGTTGCCGCACCCCGCAACCTGTCCCGTCTGCCGCGGCACGTCACGCACACCGTCGACGGCGACCCGGAAACGATCGCCCGCCGGATCGAGGGGCGGTTGCGCGGCTGGCGTCGCGAGGTCGTCGTCCGCGAGCCGAGTGCGGCGTACCCGGACGGATGCGTCGAGGTCTCCGCGGAGAAGGGATACCTCCGCGAGTTCGGCAACCTGGTCTTCCACTTCGCCCTGCTGGCGCTCCTGGTGTCGATCGCGGTGGGCAAGATGTACGGCTACGAGGGCACCCGCAGTCTCGTCGCCGACGGCGAGCAGGGCGTGTGCAACACCTCGACCGCCATCTACGACTCGTTCCGCGCCGGCAACCTGGTCGACGGCACCGACCTCTCACCGTTCTGTTTCCGCGTCGACGACTTCTCGGCGACCTTCCTGCCCAGCGGCCAGCCCGACATGTACGACGCCACCATCCGGTACGCCGCGGGCAGCGACGGCGGCGTCGGCAACCTCGGCGATCCCGCCGGCTGGGAGACCGCCTCGGTCCGGGTCAACGAACCGTTGCGCGTCGCCGGCGATCGGGTCTACGTCCTCGGCAACGGCTTCGCGCCGAGGTTCACCGTGACCTTCCCCAACGGGGAGAAGCGCACGCAGACGACCCTGTTCGTGCCGGATGAGCTCCAGACGATGCTCTCGTCGGGCGCCGCGCGCTTCGACACCCCGGCCGGCCTCTACCCCGACGCCGACGACCGTCGCAAGAACCAGATCGCCCTGGAGGGCCTGTTCGCGCCGACCGCGTCGTTCCACGGCTCGCTGTTGACCTCGGCGTCGCCGGAACCCGACGACCCCTTCGTCGCCATCCGGATCTTCAAGGGCGACACCGGTCTCGACACCGGCAAGGCGCAGAACGTGTACTCGCTCGACCAGGACCTCATCGAACAGGGCCGCCTCCAGCGCCAGTCGCAGGTCAACCTCGGGGTCGGCCAGAGCCACACCCTGGCCGACGGCACGACGGTGACCTTCGACGGCTACGACCGGTGGGTGTCGGTGCAGGTCTCGCACGATCCCGCCCAGGTCTGGGTGCTGGTCAGCGCGATCGTGATGCTCGGTGGTCTGCTGGTGTCGCTGCTGATCCGCCGCCGGCGCATCTGGGCCCGGCTGGTCCCGGTGCCGGTCGCGAGCGCGCAATCCGACGGCGGTGACCGGGGCGCTGATGGTCACGAGAACGGGCAACGACGTACTGTAGTAGAGATTGCCGGCCTGGCACGCACCGATCAGGCCGGATGGGGTGAGGGCTTCGACGAGCAGGCGGCCGATCTCGTGGCCGACGACGCCGGCGCACCCGCCTCGCGGCGGACGACCCGGCGGCTCTAGCAGCCGGCGAAAGGAAGCACATGAACACCGAAGCACCGGCGATGCCGATCGACGAGACACTCGCGCGGTACTCGGACCTGCTGTATGGCACCGCCATGACGGTCTATGTCGTCGCGGTCATCCTGTTCCTGGGTGCGCTCGCGGCCGTCCGCGGCCGCCGTCTCGAGCAGAAGCAGCTGGTCAACGCCGGTGCCGGCGGGACCGAGGCGCGAGTGCCCGGTCGTGTCGACGAGTCCTCGCGTCGGACTCTCGGCGAGAAGCTCGGCAACATGGCGCTGCCGGTCGTCGTCGTCGGACTCGCCGCCCACCTCGGTTCGATCGTGCTCCGCGGGATCGCGACCGAACGCGCGCCCTGGGGCAACATGTACGAGTTCATCTCGATGACGTGCGCCGCGGGCGTGCTCGCGGGACTGATCATCCTGCGCAAGCGCGAACACCGTCCGCTGCTCTCCTTCGTGCTGCTCCCCGTCATCCTGCTGATGTTCATCGCCGGCCGCTGGCTCTACACCCAGGCCGCGCCGGTCGTCCCCGCGCTGAAGTCCTACTGGCTCGCCGTGCACGTGTCGATCATCTCGGTGTCCTCGGGCATTCTGCTGGTCTCGGGCGTCGCGAGCATCCTCTACCTGGTCAAGATGCGCTGGGCGGCGACCTCGCCCGACGGTTCCGCCGCGGCCGCGAGCCGCCCGGGCTTCGCCGGCTCGGTCCGCCGCATCGTCGAGCACCTGCCGTCGGCCGATCAGCTCGATCGCCTGGCCTACAAGTGCGTCGTGATCGGCTTCCCGCTGTTCGGTCTCGGCGTCATCTGCGGTGCCATCTGGGCCGAGGCGGCGTGGGGCCGGTTCTGGGGCTGGGATCCCAAGGAGACGGTGTCCTTCATCGCCTGGGTGATCTACGCGGCCTACCTGCACGCACGAGCGACGGCGGGCTGGCGCAGCAATGCCGCGGCCTGGATCAACGTCGCCGGATTCGTGGCGATGCTGTTCAACCTGTTCATCATCAACCTGGTCGTCTCCGGCCTGCACTCCTACGCAGGTCTGTGAGCGGCAGGCGTCAGCTGGAAGCCTCGCTCGGGGAGTTCTCCTCGGCCTTCTTGGCGAGCGCCTGCGCCTTGACCAGCTTGAGCAGGTCGATGAGCGCGTCGATCGTGTCCGGGCACAGCGAACCCATGTCGATCCCGGACAGATGGCTGCCGGTCACCTGGAGCATCTCGACGTAATTCTGTTGTTGCCGAACGCGTTCGAGATCCTCGTCGGGGTTGGACAGGAAGTAGGTCACGCTGACGTCGAAGGCGCGGGCGATGGCTTCGACCGTACGGAACGACGGCGTCCGGGCCTTGCCGGTGCGTAGCTGGGAGATGTACGCGTCAGACAGCGAGTAGCCGAGCCGGTTGGCCTTCTCGGCGATCTTCTTGCCGGTATATCGGATGCCGTTCTCGTCACGACTGTGTTCGAAGAGATAACCGATCTTCTCGGCGAAGCTCAGGTCGTCATCGGTTGACGTCCCTCGCGGAGATCGTCCCGGGTTCAACGGCGCCTTCTCTCGGATCAGCCATCGTGGAATCGATGGTGAAGTGGACGATACCCTACCCCTGGGTATGTTCCGTAGAGACGTTCTGAACCTGGTCTCAGCTTTTCTGCCGGGCCCCACGCCTCAGATCTCGTCACCGTCGGTGCCGTTGGTACCGCGGGTGCGATTGTCCAGGTCGCGGAGGAAATCGGGGTCGTCGTCGGGACCGAGCGGGCCGCGCGGCCGGGCGCGACGAGGGCCGGACGAGGGGGTGTCGCCGGACTCGTCGGCATGGGGTCCGAAGGCGCGCCACATGAGGAAACCGATGGCGAGAAGACCCAGAACGGCGAACAGATAGATCATGACAACCTCCCGCAGTCCAGCGTACGTGAGATGCCTCAGAGGCCAGGGTGAACGCGGGCCGGACCCGCACATCTCGGCCGATCGGATGAGTCCCGGCCGGCTGGTCGGGCCGCCGGCGACAGGGGAGGGCCCGACGCGGGTCAGTGCGTGCGACGGTTGAGCAGGGCGACGACGTCTTCCTCGCGGAAGCGCCGATGGCCCCCCGGGGTGCGGATCGAGCCGAGGATGCCCGAGCTCGCCCAGCGGGCGACCGTCTTCGGATTGACGTTGAACATCGCGGCGACCTGGCCGGGGGTCAGCGTGTGCTGGCTGGCGAGTCCAGGCGTGATGTAGGTCGCGGGCGGTGCTGTCTCGATGCTGGTCATGGTTCCCCCTGCGTGGTGGAGTGCTCGGTCGGCGCGCCGGAGGTGGCGAAGCGGCTCTGCACGTGGTGGACGAGTTCTTCATGAATACACGCAAATCGCCCAGGTACTCGAACCGTCAGCGGGAGGTAAAGAGCGTGCAAAGCCCTGCGACCTGCGGGAGCGTGAGGACCGCCCAGTAGGCTGGAGGGGTGAGTGAACCGCACGACCCCACCCCCGTCCCCGGCACACCGGCCCCCGGCAAACCCGCCCCCGGCGAGAAGGCCGCGCCCGGCGACGCCGCCCGCCAGACGACCGCCGCGGACACCGCGCCGCAGGCCGGTGGACGCCCGATGACCCTGGCGGTTGCCCTGTTCGCCTACACGTTCGCGCGGCTGCTGCTCGTCGCCGCGGTGGTCGTGATCATCATGGTCGGCGGACGCCTCGTCGACGTCGAGGTGCCGTTCCTCGTCGCGGCGGTGTTCGGTGTGCTGATCGCACTCCCGCTCGGCATGGTTCTGTTCAAGACGCTGCGCCTGAAGGTCAACAGCGAGATCGCGGCCCTGGAGGCCGGTCGCCGGTCCAAGCACGACGATCTGCAGGCACGGCTCCGCGGCGAGAAGTGAAGCCGACGCGGCTCGTCGACCGTCGCGCCGACCGCGCCTGGACCCAGAACGCCATCCGCCTCATCGAGGCCGACGGCCGACGCAGTGCCGACACCCACCTGCTGCGCGTCGCACTGCCCGCGTGGTCGCGCTGGACCGAACCCGCCGGCAACGGACCAGGCGGGGATCCACTCGACGGGCTCGGGGCTCGCGAGGTCGGTGTGGACCTCTACGTCAAGGACGAGTCGACCCACCCGACTGGATCGTTGAAGCACCGGCTGGCGCGTTCACTGTTCCTCTACGCCCTGTGCAACGGGTGGGTCGTCGAGGGCACACCGGTCATCGAGGCGTCGTCGGGGTCGACGGCGGTGAGCGAGGCCTACTTCGCCGAGCTGATCGGCGTCCCGTTCATCGCGGTGATGGCCAAGAGCACGTCCCCGGCCAAGACGGCGCTGATCGAACGCCACGGCGGGCGGTGTCATTTCGTCGATCACCCCGGCGAGGTCTACGCCGAGGCGCTGCGTCTCGAGGCCGAGCTCGGCGGCCATTTCATCGACCAGTTCACGATGGCCGAACGCGCGACCGACTGGCGCGGCAACAACAACATCGCCGAGTCGATCTTCGCGCAGCTGGCCGAGGAAGACCATCCGATACCCACGTGGATCGTCGTCGGGGCCGGTACGGGTGGTACGTCGGCGACCCTGGGGCGATACGTGCGATACCGGCGCCACGACACCTGGCTGGCGGTCGTCGACCCGGAGAACTCGGTGTTCTTGCCCGCGTACGAGTCGGCGGACGGGACGCTGACCGCCGAGACCGGCTCCCGTATCGAGGGGATCGGCCGCCCGCGGGTCGAGCCGTCGTTCATCTCACAGGTCATCGACCGCATGATCGGCGTGCCCGACGAGGCGTCTATCGCGACCGCGCGCCGCGTGAGCGATCTCCTCGGCCGCCGCGTGGGCGGGTCCACCGGCACCAACATGTGGGGGGCCTTCTCGCTCGTCGCCGAGATGGTCGCCGCGCGGACGCCCGGCAGCATCGTCACGTTGCTCTGTGACTCGGGGGATCGGTACGCGACCACCTATTTCGACGACGACTGGCTGGCCGCCGGCTCGTTCGACCTCGGCCCCGCCGAGACGGTGCTCGACGAGTTCCTCGCCACCGGTCGCTGGACCGCCTGAGACCCGGGCCGGATACCACCGGTGGGTTACGATCCGGGAGTGTCGATGGAACCCGGGCGGACGCCCGGCACCGGAAGTGCCCTGGTGGAGGCGGTCGATCTGGTGCGCGAGTACCAGATGGGCGACGAACGGGTCCGCGCCCTGGACGGTCTGAACCTCTCGATCGACGGCGGGCAGTTCGTGTCGGTGGTCGGTCCGTCGGGAGCAGGCAAGAGCACCCTGCTGCACGTGCTCGGGGCTCTCGACACCCCGACGTCCGGGCGGATCAGCATCGACGGGGTCGATCTCGGCGCGCTCGACGACACCGCCGCCTCCGAATTCCGGCGCAATCGCGTCGGATTCATCTTCCAATTCTTCAATCTCGTCCCGACGATGTCGGCGTGGGAGAACGTCGCACTACCGCGCCTCCTGGACAACCAGTCCCTGCGCAAGGCGAAACCCCGTGCGGTGGAACTGCTTCGGCGGGTCGGACTCGGCGACCGGGTCGATCATCGGCCGTCGGAGCTGTCCGGCGGCCAGATGCAGCGCGTCGCGATCGCCCGCTCGCTCATCATGGACCCGACGATCCTGCTCGCCGACGAACCGACCGGGAATCTGGACTCCAAGACGGGTGAGTCGGTACTCGAACTGCTCTCGGAGGTCGCCCACGACACGCCCGACCGGCTGGTGGTGATGGTGACCCACGATCCGAAGGCCGCCGCGGTCGCCGACACCACCATCACGGTCCGCGACGGGAAGATCGCCTAGTGCCGAGCCGGGGTACTCGCGCCCCCCTGTCGGCTGAGCAGGGGAGGAGCGTAGCGACGACCCGTGTCGAAGCCCTGCTCGCCGGTCTCACGCGCATCCGGCTGCTGAATCTGCGCGAGATCCGTACCCATCGGTTGCGCCTGCTCACGTCGCTGGCGGTGGTGGTCGTGTCGTCGGCGTTGCTGATCGCGGTACTCGGGACCTACGGGTCGGCGTCGGAATCGGTGCGCGAGTTCAACAACGCGGTGTCGGGTGTCGCCGACATCGAGGTCGCGGGCATCACCGACACCGGGGTCGACGAGTCCCTGGCCGGCGAGATCCGTCGCGACGTCGATGCGGCGGCGGCCGTCGTGCCGATGATCCGCGGGTCGGTCGTCGTCGAAGGTTCGGCCGTGCCGCTGCTCGGCTCCGACCAGCGCGTCACCCAGCTGTCGGGCAGTCTGCGAGCCGCCGTGCAGCAGGAGCAGGCGGGTGGTCCGCAGTCGGCGACCGTCGATCTCGATCGCCTGCGCACCGGCGTGTTCGTCGGTCCGGGTCTCGGGCTCGAGCGCGGAGACCGCCTGTCGGTCAACGGGATCGACGTAGAGGTCCTCGAAGTCCTCGGCAACGCGCAGGCCGCGGGCCTCAACAACGGCCGCTTCGTCTTCGCCTATGTCGACCTCGCGCAACGGCTCGTCGGACTCGAGGGCCGCCTCGACTCGATCCTCGTCGTGACCGAACCGGGCGCCGACGTGTCCGCGGTTCGCGCGCAGGTGAAGGGCATCGTAGACGGCCGCGCGGTGGTGGTCGACCCGGACTTCCGCGCCAAACAGGCCGAGGTAGCCAGTTCGGTGACCCGCGACGCGACCCTGCTGGTGTCGCTGGTGTCGCTGGTGATCGCCGCCTTCCTGGTGTTCAACACGATGAACATGGCGGTGGCCTCGCGGCGCAGGTCGCTCGCGATGATCCGTGCGTTGGGCGCCAAGCGGTCCCACCTCGTCGGTGACATGCTCGGCGAGGCCGCGTTGATGGGTCTGGTCGGCGGCGCGCTCGGCATCCCGCTCGGGATCCTGGCCGGGCGGGCCGTGATCGGCAGCCTGCCCGAACCACCGGCCGACTCGGTCGGCACCGTCATCAACTACCACCTGCCGGCCTATGCGCCCGCGGCCGCGGTGATCGCCTGCGTGGTGGCGTGTGTCGCGGCGACGACGCTGGCGGCGCGGGCGGTGTTCGCGGTCTCGCCGGTGGAGGCGATGGCTCCCGTGGAGGTGTCGGACTCCGCGTCCCGGCGTGGTCCCGCGGTGGTGGTCGCCGCCGTACTCGGCGTCGCCGGCCTCATCGCGTCGTGGGTCATCGTGTCGACGGTGCCGGGCCGGCCGGCCATCCTCGCCGGTGTCTTCTATCTGGTCGGCGCGCTGCTCCTGTGTTTCGCGCTGTCGAAGCCGTTGGCCTGGGCGGTGGTTCGGGTGGCGCGCTGGTTCGGCGGTCCCGGGCAGCTCGCGTCGGTGAACACCGAGCGAGCCCCGCGGCGCGCGTGGGCGACGTTGATGACGGTCGCGGTGGCCATCGCGGTCGGGATGGGGACATCGGGCGCGCTGGACAATCTGGTCTCCTCGATGTCGAAATCCCTCGACGGGCTGGGTGATCCGGACTTCTACGTGTCGTCGACGTCGGCCGCGACCCTGCCCCTGGGGCCGATCCTGCCGGCGTCGGTGGCCGAGCGCGTCACCGCGGTTCCCGGCGTCACCGAGGTGGTCGGTGGCCAGTGGGCCGCGGTGAACATCGGCGAGAGCAAGGCGAATGTGCAAGGGCTCGAGCCAGGTTCGCGGGCTCCGTTCATGCGCAAGGCCTCGCCGGAGGCGGTGGCGAGCGTGCTCGCCGGGGACGGCATCCTGATGTCGAATGTCCTCGCGCGGGCGCTGGACGTGGACACCGGCAGCACGGTGGAACTCGCGACTCCCAACGGCCCACGGCAGACGGTGGTGCGTGACACGGTCGACTACGTCTCTCTCGATTCCGGGGTGGCGGCCATGTCGCAGGAGTTGCTGGCCGACTGGTTCGATCGCGACGGTGACACCTACCTGCAGGTGATCACCTCGCCCGACGCCGACCCGGTTCAGGTCCGCCGGGACCTCGATGCGCTGGTCCAGAACGTCCCGACGACGGGCAACAAACCGATCAGCGTCTACAGCGGCGCGGAGGCCCTCGCCGCGACCCAGGCCACCGTCGAGCAGGCCGGCGCGTTCGCGGTCGCCATCCAGTGGATCGTCGCCGGTGCGGCCGCGATCGCACTCCTCAACACGCTGCTGCTGTCGGTTCTCGAACGCCGGCGCGAGCTCGGCGTCCTGCGGGCCATGGGCGCCTCGCGCAGGTTCGTCTCCCGCACGGTGCTCGCCGAGGCGGGTGCGGTCGCCCTGGTCGGGTCGGTGGTCGGCGTCGTCCTCGGTGCTGCGATGCATCTGCTCAGCAACCAGATCCTGACCATCACGACGTCGCTGACCGTGCTCTACTCGCCGCGGCCGTCGGCCCTGCTCTTCGTGACCATCGCGGTCGCGTTGTGCCTGGTCGGGGCGTTCATACCCGCGGTCCGTGCCGGTCGGATGAACATCAGCGAGTCGATCCAGAACGAGTAGTACGGTCTGCGAACCCGCGACCGGGCGAGATGTCGCACACCCCGCTCGTCAACAATTATTGACAAGGCAGTCGTGTCAACATAACCTGACATCATGCACGACGACCACAGCACCGACACCGCACCCGACGCATCGAGCGCCGAGCTGGCCGGGGACGCCGCGAGCGGCGACCCGGCGAGGGGCCTGGCCGCGGTACGCGCACTGCGCACCCTGGCCGACCGACTCGAGGACGTGCAGGTGGCCAACGCCCGTGCCAACGGGTGGAGCTGGCAGGCGATCGCAGAAGTACTGCAGATCAGCCGACAGGCCGTGCATCAGAAGCACTCACAACGTGAGGCCCGTGCGAGCGGGCCAGAAGGAGATTCAGATGTTTGAGCGAATCAGTCGCGATGACAAGATGCTGCTGGCTTTCGCCACGCAGGAGGCCGGCGACCTGGGTCACCGGCAACTCGGTAACGACCACCTGATCCTGGGCATGCTCTGCAATGCCCGCAGCCCGCTGTTCGCGCTGCTCGCCGACCATGGCCTGACGCTGTCGTCGGCCCGGGAGGCGGTACGTCGGTACCATGACGAGCACGCGGATCGGTCCGACACCGCGGAGACCGCCGACGACGAGTCGTTCCGCGAACGCTATGAGGGGGACCGAGAAGCACTGCGCACGATCGGGATCGACCTCGACAAGGTCCGCGAGGCGGTGCGCGGGCGGTTCGGTGAGGACCTGTCCGACGGGTGGGGCGAGCGCGCCGAGCGCGGACCCCGAGGTCGTGGTCGCGGGAGACGTGGGGACGGACGTCGCGGGGAAGGACGAGTGGACCATGGTCACCGCCACGGCCGTGGTCGCGGCCCCCGGCCCGACTGCGGTCCCGAGGGCTTCGGCCCGGGTCCCTTCGGTCCGGGCGCCTTCGGACCGGGCGCCTTCGGCCCGGGTCCCTGGGGCCAGGGTTTCGGCCCCGGTCCGGGCGGACCGTTCGCCGGGGAGGGGCCGTGGGAGCCGGGACGCGGCCGGCGCGGACCGCGGGGCCGGGGTTCCCGGCCGCGCTTCGCGAGCGATACCCGGGACGCCTTCGGCCGGGCCATGGAGATCGCGCGGGAACGGGGCGACCGACGGCTGCGCGCCGAGTACCTGCTGCTCGGGATCATCGACACCGCCGACGACGCGTCGCGGGCACTGATCGAATCCGCCACCACCGCACCCGAACTCCGCGCGGCCGTGGTGGCGATCCTGCCCGACGTCGAGGCCCAGGTCTGATCCCGGGAGCGGCCGGCCTCAGGTCAGTGCGAGTGTGACCGCCGTGACGACCGCCCACGCGAGCATCGCCTTGCCGGTGGTACCGATCGACGGGATCAGACCGGGGCCGGCCGCACCCGTCCTCACCGGCGTGTAGGCCTGCCACAGCAGCGGGAACGTCACCAGCCCGACCAGCGCCCATGGGGTCGCGAAGGCCAGCACCACGCTCATCGCGAGCGGGGTCAGGAGCAGCACCGCGAAGAGGATCCGGGTCCGGGCGTCGCCGAGGCGCACGGCGAGCGTGATCTTGCCGGACTCGGTGTCGCTGGGGATGTCTCGCAGGTTGTTGACCACCAGCACGCTGCTCGAGATCGCGCCGACACCGACCGCGCAGGCCAGCCCGACCCAGTCGATGCGGCCCGAGGAGACGTACTGGGTGCCCAGGACGGCGACGAGTCCGAAGAAGGTGAACACCGCGACCTCGCCCCAACCGGCGTACCCGTAGGGGCGCTTGCCGCCGGTGTAGAACCAGGCTCCGGCGATGCAGATCGCCCCGACCAGCACGAGCCACCACGCGGTCGCGATCGCGAGCACGAGCCCGCAGACCGCGCCGATCCCGAAGCACAGGAACGCGGCGGTCTTCACGGCCTTCGGCGAGGCGACACCCGATCCGACCAGGCGCATCGGGCCGACGCGGTCGTCGTCGGTTCCGCGCACACCGTCGGAGTAGTCGTTGGCGAAGTTCACCCCGATGATGAACGCGACGGCCACCGCGAGCGCGAGTACCGACTTCCACCACGTCACGTCGCCGACGTGCAGGGCCGCGCCGACGCCGGCCACGACCGGCGCGATGGCGTTGGGGAGCGTGCGCGGACGAGCGCCCTGAATCCACTGCGAAGGGGTAGCCACGGAGTTCATCGTGTCAGGCTGCCCGGCAGGTGTCGCATAACGGGGTGCCATGCGCGACGACACACTACGTCTGCGTGACCGGCCGGACGATGGAACCGGTTGCGGTGCAGCTGCGTCTGAGTTCTGTGCGTCTTCCGGTGGAATTGCGGACCCTGGCCCTCGGCCACGATGGCGTGATCACCGCGGCCGACGCCCGCGAGCACGGCGTCGACCGGTGGGCGGTGCAGCGCCGGGTGCGGGCGGGTGAGTGGGTTGCCGTGCATCCTCGTGTCTACCGGCTCGCCGATCATCCAGAGACCGACCGCACGCGGATACGGATCGCGACGCTGGCGGCGGGCGCGCACGGGGTGTTGTCGGGGCTCGCCGCTGCGTGGTGGCACGGGATGGTCGACGCGCCGCCCGCGACACCGACGGTCACCGCGCTGCGTGGCCGTCACGGCAACCCGGTCACGGGAGTGCGGATCCTCAATCGGGCTCTGGCTGACGCCGACGTGTTGTCTCGGGACGGGCTGCCGGTCACTGGGATCGCGTTGTCGGCGTTGGAGGGGGCGGTGGAGGGCGGTGTCGAGGTCATTGATGCCGCGCTGCAGCAACGGCGTACCACGGTAGAGCGTCTCGTCGAGGCATATGAGCGTCGCCGTGGATGCATCGGCGCGGCCGACATGGGTCCGCTGATCGCACTGGTGGAATCGGGTGCGCGGTCGGCCGCTGAGCGGCTCGCAGTGACGATCCTGCAGGACGCCGGTCTCTCGGGCTGGAAGGCGAACCATCCGAGCTGTGGATACGAGATCGACCTCGCTTTTGACGACCGTATGGTCGCGGTGGAGATCGACGGGTTGGCGTTCCATCGCGATGCCGCGACTTTTCAGCGGGACCGGAGCCGACGCAATGCGCTCATCGCGGCCGGCTGGACCGTGCTGAACTTCACGTGGGGTGACCTTCGGGATCGTCCCGAGTACGTGGTGTCGTCGGTGCGGCATGCTTTGGCCGCGGCCGCATGAGTCGGCTACGGGCAGGTGTCGCAGAACGGGGCGCCATGGGCAACGGCGCACTACGTCTGCGAACCGAAGCGAGCCCGCAACGCGCGGCGGTCGTACTTGCCGGGGCCGCGCAGGGGGAGTGCGTCGAGTTCGACGATCCGCCGGGGTGCCGCGTAGCGGTCGAGCCGGTCGGTGACCGATCCGCGAATGCGGTTGACGTCGAGGCGTTCTCCGGGACGGACCACGACGAACGCGGTCACCGCCTCGCCGAGACGGTCGTCGGGGAGCCCGACGACGACGCATTCGGCGACCGCCGCGTCGTCGGCGATCACGGCCTCGACGACCTGCGGTACCACGGTCAGCCCGCCGGTCGAGATGGCCTCGTCGGCGCGGCCGGCGATGCTGAGCAGCCCGGCGTCGTCGACCACGCCGAGGTCATCGGTACGAAACCAGCCCGGCTCGGCGAACGCCGGATGGTCGGGCAGATTGCGGTATCCGGACGCGACGACCGGGCCGCCGAGCAGGACGCGGCCCACGCCGTCGGGGGCGGGGTCGGCGATCCGGACCACGACACCGTCGAGAGGCCGCCCGTCGTAGACGCAACCACCGGCGGTCTCGCTCATCCCGTACGTCGCGACAACCGGGAGGCCCTCGGCGACTGCTCTGTCCCACAACGGCTTCGGAGTCGCCGCCCCGCCGACGAGGATCGCGTCGAGGGCACGCGAGGCGGCCGTCGCGCCGGGATGGTCGAGGATCTTGACGAGCTGGGTGGGAACCAGCGAGGTGTACCGCCGCGGACCGTCGAGCTCGCGCACGGCACGGGCGTACACGTCGGGATCGAAACCGGTACGTAAGTCCAGGATCGCCGGGGTCTGTCCGGCGGTCAGCGCGCGGAGGATGACCTGCAGGCCGGCGATGTGATGCGGCGCGAGCGCCAGCAACCAGTTGCCGTGTCCCCCCAGGCGATCGGCGGTGGCCCGCGACGACGCGGCGAGGGTCGCGGGGGAGTGCTGCGCACCCTTCGGGGTGCCCGTCGACCCCGAGGTCGAGACGACCAGGGACACCCGGTCGTCGATCGGAGCCCCTGCGTCCAGCGCGGAACCGAGTTCGGCCGCGGCGCGGGCGTCGTCGGGCACGGGCAGCACGGCCGTCGAGCCGTCGAGGACGGCACGCAGGTCGTCGACCCGGTCGAGGACCGCAGGCGTGGCGGGCAGCAGAAGCGGGCGCAGTGTTCTCAGGACGGATCCCCGTCGGTCGGATCGTTCCCGTCGGGATCGGCGCTGTCGGGATCGTCCCCGTCGGGGTCGTCGCTGAACGGCCATCCGCGGGAGATGAGGTGTGCACGCACCCGCGAGATGTCGTCCTCGTGGGGCAGGTCACGGGTGTAGTGGCTGATCTTCACTGCGGTGTCGATCCGGGAGATCGGCTCGGGTGGCGGCGGCGACTCGCGGACGAGCTCGGCCGACACCTGGGTCACCTCGTCGTCGGTCAGTTGTCGTCGCAGCAGCGCGACGAGCGGGATGTAGTCGTTGTGCGGGACGCCGTCGGGGTATCCGGCGCGCAACCACTCCACGACCTTCTGCAGAAGCGTCGGGCGGTCCACGGCGTGTCTCCGATCAGAAGCGGGGACGATCACTTGTAGCCGAACGGGAAGAGCTTGATTCCGGTGTAGTAGTAGATCGTCTGCCGGGTGATCCAGAGGATCCCGACGACGATCACCAGGATGACGATGGCGAAGATCACATACGCCAGGGCCTTCAGCGCAGGATGCGGGTCGGAGGCGGCCCCGTCGGCGTCGACGGCACCGTTGCCGAGGGACTGCACTCGCAGTCCGATGGCGAACAGAGCGGGTAGGCCTGCCCCGAACGCCAGTCCGACGACGAGTACTTTGCCGATGGCCTCGAAGGTGTCCACTCTCAGGAGCTCCTCTCCGGGTCGTGCTGGACGATGATCTCGGCCGGGATGACCGGGGGTAGCGGGAGGCTGGTGTCGTTCTCCTCGGTCGCGACCGCCTCCTCCCACTCCTCGCCGACGCGGGCGTCGCCCTCCCAGGCGTCGTTGACGTTCTCGTGGTCGACCTTGTTCTCCTGTGCCCGCCAGTACATGTAGCCCGACGCGGCGACCAGCACCGCGAAGATGATGAGCGCGCCGGTGACGTCGCCGAAGAGGTGCGCGATGAAGTAACAGGCGGCGCCGACCGCGCCGGCGGCCGGCAGGGTGGTCACCCAGGCGACGGCCATCCGGCCGGCGACCGACCAGCGGACCTGGGCGCCCTTGCGGCCCACCCCCGAGCCCAGGATCGAGCCCGTGGCCACCTGCGTGGTCGACAGCGCCATACCCGCCGCGCTCGAGGTGAGGATGATGGCGGCCGACGAGGCCTCGGCGGCCATGCCCTGCGGCGAGGTGATCTCCACGAGACCTTTGCCCAGGGTGCGGATGATCCGCCAGCCTCCGAGATACGTGCCGATCGCGATGGCGGCCGCGCAGCTGAGGACCACCCAGAACGGGAGGCCGTGGCTCACGCTGGACGCCTCGAGGTGCCCGGTCGCGATCAGCGCCATGGCGATGACGCCCATCGTCTTCTGGGCGTCACCGGTGCCGTGGGCCAGCGAGACGAGCGATGCGGTGGCGACCTGTCCGTAGCGGAAGCCGGACTCCTTCTCCCGGTCGGCGATCCGGCGGGTGATCGCGAAGACCAGCCAGGTGCCGCAGCCCGCGACGAGACATGCGATGACGGGCGCGAAGAGCGCGGGGATCAGGATCTTGGAGGTGATCCCGGACCAGTTGATGCCGCTGACCCCGATCGCGGCCAGCCCCGAACCGATCAGTCCGCCGAACAGGGCGTGGGACGAACTCGAGGGCAGGCCGAACAGCCAGGTGAAGAGATTCCACAGAATGCCGCCGATGAGCCCGGCGAAGATGATCAGCAGTGCCGTCGTCGCCGACAGGCCGGCCACCAGCTCGCCGGCGTCGGGGCCGGATGTCTGCTGGATCTCCAGCACGTCCTTGGTGATGGTCGCGGCGACCTCCACGGACAGGAAGGCGCCGACCAGGTTGAGCACCGCCGACAGCCCGACCGCGACCTTCGGCTTGAGGGCGCCGGTGGCGATCGACGTCGCCATGGCGTTGCCGGTGTCGTGGAAGCCGTTGGTGAAATCGAAGCCGAGGGCTGTGATCACCAACAGCACCAGGATCAGCATCTCGCCGCTCATGGTGATGATTGTGGGACCTACCTCCCCCATTTTCCTAAAAACCCGGCACAGTTCCGCCGAACGGGCACCGGGCCGGGGCTTACCTATCGGACGTTCAACAGACTCTCGGAAACCGGGCGTCCCTGTGGAAGAATCCGACGGCATGACATCGATGAAGCTGGGCATGCCGATCAACTACGCGGGGGACTTCCGCGAGACCATCAACAACCTCGCGGACTTCGAAGCGGCGGGCGTGCAGCGCATCGCGGTCCCGGAGGCCTACAGCTTCGACGCCGTCTCCCAGCTCGGCTACATCGCGGCCAAGACCGAAACCATGGAACTGCAGACCGCGATCCTCCCGATGTACTCGCGTACGCCCACCAACCTGGCGATGACCGCGGCCGGCCTCGACTACATCAGCGGCGGCCGGGCGGTGCTCGGCATCGGCGCGTCGGGTCCGCAGGTGATCGAGGGATTCCACGGGGTCAAGTACGACTACCCGCTGGGTCGCGCCCGCGAGCACGCCGAGATCTGCCGGATGGTCTGGCGCCGCGAGAAGCTGAACTACCAGGGCAAGCACTACACGCTGCCGCTCGACGAGGAGCACGGCGGTTCGGGGCTGGGTAAGCCGCTGAAGATCATCAACCACCCGGTGCGTGACAACATCCCGCTGCTCCTCGCCGCCATCGGCCCCAAGAACATCGAACTCGCCGCCGAGATGTTCGACGAGCTGCAGCCGATCCTGTTCCACCCGGAGCAGATCGACGCGGCCTTCGGTGAGTCGCTCGCGGCGGGCAAGGCCAAGCGGGATGCGTCGCTGGGCGATCTGGGCATCGTCGTGCAGGCCACCGCGCGCATCTCCGACGACGCCGAGCAGATCGACAACGCCAAGCAGCTCGTGCGTCATCACGCCGCCCTGTACATC
The DNA here is from genome assembly GCF_001418765.1 of Gordonia sp. HS-NH1. Classification (NCBI taxonomy): domain Bacteria; kingdom Bacillati; phylum Actinomycetota; class Actinomycetes; order Mycobacteriales; family Gordoniaceae; genus Gordonia; species Gordonia sp. HS-NH1. The sequence continues at coordinate 45,625 of NZ_LIYC01000007.1, read as the reverse complement.
GGCGGGATGGGCGCGCGCGGCAAGAACTTCTACAACCAGCTCGCCGTCCGTTACGGCTACGTCGACGAGGCGAAGCTGATCCAGGACCTCTATCTGGACGGCAAGAAGGCGGAGGCCGCGGCTGCGGTTCCCGAGGACCTCGTCACGTCGATGTCGCTGATCGGTTCCAAGGCCCAGGTGGCCGAGCGGGTCGCGGCGTTCCGCGAAGCCGGCGTCACGTGCATCCTCGCCTCGCCCACCGCGCCGACCCACGCCGAGCGTGTCGCCGAGGTCGAGCAGCTGCGCGACGTCTTCGGGGGCTGATCTCGTTCCTCGTGCAGTTGATCCGAATGCGGCGGCCTGCTGTCACAGGTCGTCGTTTTCGTTTCTCCGGCCATTCGCTGTTCGGGTGCAATTCCGCGACATTTCACCACACTTCGACGATGGTCCGTGAACGTGAATTCACCGGGGCTGATTAATGGGTTATCGACAGATCCACCCAGCTCGCAGGAAATGCTATTCCCGCTGTGCCGAATAATGCCCGCAATGGTGCTCGCCCCCGAGTTGTGAGCCGACTACCCGTCCCATAGGCTCTTGTCATCCGCTCGGCGCGCGTCGGTTTCGGTCGACGCGGCTGATGTGATGACGGTGTCGGGAAATGACCGTTCGTCCCGGTGAGGCGTCGATGTGAGAATTCACGACGCGACCGGCGGGCGGCGTGACAAGAGGGCGGCACATGGTGAGTGGTGAGGCAAGGCGTTGAATTCGACGGCGCCCGTGTTTCGATCTCGTGGCCGACGCATGTCTTTTTCGTGTACGTCGGGGTGTGGCGGCGTGCGCGATCTCTTTTGTTCGGCGCAGCGAGCGGGCCTGATGAACACGGCGCCGACAATGGCAGTTCAGGGACCGGGGGGATCAGACGGTCGGCCCGGCCCGTGAGCCCGGGTCTTTCCGGCCGTAGGTGCGAACGCCGGGACGTCGCATGAACAACTCGCCCGATCCCGACACGGCGGCGCCGAACTCTCCGCGGCCCTTCGCGCTCAGCGCCGCCCAGCGATCGCTGTGGTTCACCCAGCAGGCGGCGCTCGATGTGCCGATCAACGTCGCCCAGTACGTCGAGATCGACGGTCCCATCGACGCCGACTTGTTCGTGCGCGCGACCAGCGAGGTGGTGCAGCGCGCGCAGTTCACCCAGCTCCGGTTCGTCGACACCGACGACGGTCTGGTCGGCGTGTACGACCCCGGCCTGCATTACTGGGCGGACATCATCGATCTCCGTGACCGACCGGATCCGCGTGCCGTCGCCGAGGAGATGATGGCGCAGGACTATTCGCGTCCGCTCGATCCGCGCGTGGACCGGACCGCGCGCGGGTGCCTGTTCCGGCTGTCCGACGACAAGTCGCTGGTCTACAACCGGGGACATCACCTGCTCTCGGACGGTATGGGCGGCAAGGACCGGATGGTCGAGGCCCTGGCGGCCTATGACGCGGCGGTGACCGGCGAACCCGCTCCGCCGCAGAAGCCGGTCGATCTGGATCTGCCGGCCCGGGCCGACGCCGAGTATCGCGAGTCGAAGCGTTTCGGCACCGACCGCGCGTACTGGCGGGAGAACATGGCGGGCGTCGGCATCGCCGCGACGCTGGCACACCGTCCGGGGCGTCCGACCGCGGTGGCCCGACGCGTCGCGTCCGCGGTGCCGCCCGCCACCATGGCGAGGCTGCGGGAGGCCGCGCACCGTGGTTCGACGATGTTGCCGAACGTGCTCGTCGCCGCTTTCGCCGCCTACCTCGGCCGGGCGGCCGCACAGGGCGACGAGGTCATCTTCCAGTTCCCGGTCGCCGCGCGGACGACCGCGGCGCTGCGGGCCACACCGCTGCCGGTGGCCAACATCGTGCCGCTGCGGACCGGGGTCACCGGAGCGGGCACGGTCGCCGACGCGCTACAGACCACCCAGGCCGCACTCATGGGTGCGCTGCGGCATCAGCGTTACCGTGGCGAGGACATCTGGGCCGACGTCGCCGGCGACGAGTCCTCCGGGGCGACGCCGCGGACGGCGGCCCAGGAACGTTCTGGTCCGATGCTCAACCTGATGCTGTTCGAGCGCGAATTCCCTTGCGGGCAGGCGCGGGCCACGTTCCACATCCTGACCGTGGGCCCGGCCGACGATCTGACGATCAACATCTACCCGGTACCCGGCGAGGACCAGGACTCCTCGCTGATGATCGGCGTCGAGGCGAATCCCAACCGGTACGACGACGCCGAGGTCGCCGAACACCATGCTCAATTCCTGTCGATGCTCGACACTTTCGCCGACGCATTCCTCCACGCCCCGGACACCCGGGTCGACGACCTCCCGCTGCGATTCCCCGATGACGGTTCGTACCGGGTGTCGTCGGAGGGCGAGGTACTCGACCAGGCCCCGGACACGGTCTGGGACGCCGTCTCCGACGTCGCTGCCCGTCGCCGGCACGAGCCTGCTGTCGAGTTCCCCGGAACGTCGTCACCGGCGCTGCTCACCTTCGAGCAACTGCACGCCCGTGCGCGCCGACTCGGCGCACAGCTGCGCACCCTCGGTGCGCGTCCCGGGGCCACGGTCGCCATCGCGGTCGCGTCGGATGCCGACCGGCTGCTGGCCTGGTGGGCCGTCGCCGCCTCGGGTGCCGCGGCACTCCTGCTCGATCCTTCAGCGCCGCAACCTATCCCGGATGCGATCGGCGCATCCGCCGGCTCGGTGCTGGTGATCGGTGACGACGACGCCGACCCGCCGGTCGGTGTCCGCGCGGGCGACGTGCACACGCTCGCCGGACTGTCCGGCGTCGCGCCGGCGGCCGGATACCCGGCGCCCCGTCCGGACGACACCGCGTGCTTCGTGGTCGGGGCGGCGGGAGTCGCCGCCATGACACAGCGGGCGGTTGCGCGGCTCATCGCCGACGGCGTGTTCGCCTCGGCCGCATCCGACCCGGGCTATGGGCGACTCGCGTGCACGGCACCGAAGGCCTCCTGGGCGGCGCATCTCGAGATCGTCGCGTGTGCCGCGCACGGGCTGCGACTCGTCGACCCGGACGCCGACCTGGCGACGCACGGAATCGTCCCCTCCGGGATTTTCGCCGACGGGGTGCCGGGCAATGCGACGACCGTGCTGGTCGTCGACTCCGGCACCGCGCCTGCCCCGACCGTCCGGCACGCTTTCGGACGGGACCTGCGGAGCACCTACGGTCCGGGGGGCATGCTGGGGCCCTTCACCGCGACGGAACGCATCCGGCCGGATCAGCCGATCGATCGGCCGTTGCCGAGTGGGCGGCCGCGGCCAGGGGTCGACGTCGCGATCCTCGACCACCGGCTTCGTCCCCTTCCCCCCGGGATCACCGGTGACGTCTACGTCGTGGGAAGCGGTGCGCCGCAGTACTTCGCCGGCGATCCGGCGCGTACCGCGACGATGATCGTCGCCTGTCCGTGGCAGCCCGGTCGGCGCATGGTGGCCACCGGGGACAAGGGCCACCGGGAACCGGGGACGGGTGACCTCGTCATCGATCACCGATCCGGCGATGTCGTCGAGATCGACGGCGTCCGCGTCGATCTCGCGCTCCTCGAGCGTGCTGCCACCGAGGTTCCCGGTGTCGCGGCGGCGACCGCGGCGGTACTCGACGACGGTGTCGGGATCGCGGTGCGCCTTGCGCAGACCGGACCCGGCGTGACGGGGGCAGCGGAAAGTCGCGACCCGCAACGGGTTCGGGCCGCGGTACGGCGCCGGGTCAATGCCGAGCTGCCGGCCGTGCAGTGGTTGCGCCGGGTGGCCATCCTGGATTCGGTGCCCCTCGACCGGAACGGCGTCGTCGATCGATCCGCCGCCGCCCCGCTGATCGCGGCGGTTCCGGAACCGCGTGCCGCGCAGCGTCGTCCGTCGACACCGATCGAGATCGCCGTCGCCGAGGCGGTGACGGACGTTCTCGGCGTACCCGATCCGTCGATGGACGACGAACTCGTCCAGCTCGGCGCCACCTCGCTGGGGTTCATGCAGCTGGCGACGTACCTCGGCGACACGCTCCGGGTCGTCGTGAGCGTGCGCGATCTCGGTGATGTCACGACTCTCGCCGAACTCGCCGCGGTCCTCGAGGCCTCCGCGCCGCGCCGCATCGGACCGGGGGAGTCACCGGGAACCCCGGGTGCCGACGGCTACCGCCCGACCCGTGCGCAGCAGGAGATCTGGCTGCTCAACCGCGCCGACATGCACGCAACCGTCTATCACCTCCCGGTGCGCCTCGTCCTCGCCGAGAACATCGCGGCCGACGTCGTGCGGGCCGCCCTCGTCGATGTCGCGGCCCGGCACGAGGCGCTGCGGACGGTGTATCCCGACGCCGGCGGGGAGCCGGTCGCGGTCGTCCGCACGGTCGACGAAGCACGTGCCGCCGTGCCGATCAGTGCGGCCACACTCGACGCCGCGGGCGTCGAACTCGCGGTCTCGGCCCCGTTCGACCTGACGGTGGATCTGCCCTGGCGCGCGATCGTCGACGAGACCGGCGGACGCACCGAGCTCGTCCTGGTCGCCCACCACATCGCGATCGACGAGTGGTCACTGCACATCGTCGTCGATGACTTCGCGCACGCGCTGCGCGCCCGTCTCGACGGCGCGGAGCCGGTGTGGGCCGAGGATGCCGTGGGTTTCGGCGCCGTACTCGAGGCACGGCCGCACGTGACCGATCCGGCGGCAGAAGTCCACTGGGCGAAGGTGATGCGTGAGGCCCCCGCCCGCATCGCGTTGCCCGAACCGGCGCGGACGCTGCCGGCGGGGCTCACCTCCGGTCCGGCGACCATCCTGCGCCGCACCATCGGTCTCGCCGCCCGCGAGAGTGCCGCCACTCGTGCACGGGACGCCGGGACGACGCTGAACACCCTGCTGTGCGTGGCCCTCTCGGCCACCGTGGCGGAGTACACGGACTCCGACGATCTCGTGATGTCGGTGCCGGTGGCGGGGCGGTTCACCACCGAGGAACTCCGTCCGGTGGGCATGTTCGTCGAGACTGTTCCGGTGCGGACCACCGGCGTGCGGCACAGCGGTGTCGCGGAGGCCCTCGCCCGCGTCGGAGCGGACCTCACCGCGGCGATCACGCACGCCGACGCGGCGCCGACCGGGCTCGCCGATGTCATCTTCGCCTACCACGCCTCCCGGCCGGATCTCCCCGGGGCAGCCGTCTTCGCCGATGTCGAGACGCTGCCGAGCGGGCAGGCACGAACCGCCCTGGAATTCACCGTCTTCGAAGAACCGGATGGCCTGTCGGTCGTGCTGACCGTCGCCGGCGGCCGAGTCGACACTGTCGTCGCCGAGCATCTGCTGGATCGTTTCGTCGAGACGGTCGTGGCGATCGGCATCGCGCCGCCGGAGTCGGTCGTCGCCCGATGCGTGCCGGCCCCGGCCGGTCGGGCGCGACCCGACCGGGCGGCCCGGCGGACCACACCCGTCGACCCGATCGACGCACTGCGGCGCCGGGCGGAGACCCGGCCGGAGGCCACGGCGGTGATCGCCGGTGACACGACCCTGACCTACCAGGAACTGCTCGACCGCGCCGAGACCGTCGCGAACAGGTTGCGCGAGAACGGTGTGCGGCCGGGGGATCGGGTGGCCCTGATCCTCCCGCGGAGTGCCGACACCGTGATCGCCATCGTCGCGGTGCTGATGGCCGACGCGGTGTACGTGCCGATCGAACCCGGCGACCCACCGTCCCGGACCGAACTGATCGTGGCCGCCACCGCCCCCGCCGCGTTCATCGAGACCGGGGTCGAGGTCCGCCCGGCCGCGGAAGAGGTGCGAGCACTACCTGTCCCGGGCGGGGCCTATGTGATCCACACCTCCGGGTCCACCGGTGCCCCGAAGGCCGTGATGGTGACCCGGACGAACCTGGCGGCGATGCTCGGCGCCGCATTGGACACGATCGCGGCGACCGATCACGACGTGTGGAGCTGGGTCCACTCCTATGCGTTCGACTTCTCGGTCTGGGAGATCCTGGGCCCGTTGGCCTCCGGCGGCTCCGTCGTCGTGCTGGAGCGCGAGACGGTCCTCGACCCACGGCTGCTGGGCTCGGCGATGGACCGGTACGGGGTCACCGTCTGCTCACAGACCCCGACGGCGTTCGGCAACCTCATCGACCCGTCGGTGGCCGCCACCGTCCCGCACTCTCGACCGACGGCGCTGCGGACCGTCGTCTTCGGCGGGGAACCGTTGTCGCCGGCCCTGTTACGGAACTGGGCGGCCGCCCATCCCGAGGTCGCGCTGGTCAACATGTACGGCATCACCGAGACGACCGTGCACCTGACGGCCACCGAGGTCGACGTCGACGACGATCGCAGCGACATCGGCGTCCCGCTCGACGGTGTCGCGATGACGATCCTGGGCCGCGACCTCCGCCCGGTCCCGGTCGGCGCCGTCGGCGAACTGTACGTCAGCGGCGATCAGGTCACCCTCGGCTACCACAACGCACCGGGGACCACCGCATCGAGATTCGTCGCGGATCCGAGTGGTACCGGACGACGGATGTACCGAACCGGAGACCGCGTGCGCGAGATCGCCGGTGGCCGCATGGTCTATCTCGACCGCACCGACGACCAGGTCCAGATCCGCGGTCACCGCATCGAACTCGGCGAGATCGTGTCCGCGCTTCGTGACGTGCCCGGCGTCGGCGACGCGCGTGTGCTGGTGGATCCGGGGAACCGGAACGGTGACGAACGGCTTCTCGCGTTCGTCACCGAGGACGGTCTCGCCGACTTCGACGTCCTGGACGCCCTGAACGAGGAACAGATCCTCGGGTTCTGCGCGAACATCCTTCCCGGCCACATGGTTCCGGCCAGGGTCGCGATCGTCGACGGCTGGCCGATGACGCCGACCGGCAAGCTCGACCGCCGCCGCCTCACCGGCATGCTCCCCGAGGCCGCCGCGAGGTCGTCGCGGGCGCTGACGCCGGTCGAGCAGTCCATCGCGGACGCCATGCGCGCGGTGATCGGGACCGATGCCGACGTCGCCGCGGACACCAACTTCTTTGCGGCCGGGGGTACCTCGCTGTCGGCGGCGCGGCTCGCGGCCGCCCTGGCCGGAGCAGGCAATCACGTCACCGTCGCCGACGTCTTCGCGCACCCGACGGTCGCCGCGCTCGCCGCGCACCTCGAGACCGCGGCGCAGACCGGCCGCGCCGTCGACGGTGTCCGCTCCGGTCTCGCCGGCTTCGTGACTCCGGTGGCCGGTGCGGATCTGCCGCTCACCCCCGAACAGATGGACCTGTGGCTCCGGTGGCGCACCCAACCGGACTTCACCGGTTACCTGATGCCGCTCGCGCTCCCGGTCGACGCACGCCCGGACGCTCTCCGCCGCGCCCTCGTCGAGATCGTGACGCGACACGACGCGTTGTGCACCGTGTTCCCGGTCGGTGTCGACGGGCCGGTGCAGCACCGCCTCCGCGACGAGGACGTCCTCGATGTCCTGGAAGCCGAACTGGCGACGACGGTCCCGGTCGCGGACGACGAGTCATTGGCCGCGACGCTGGGTGCACTGCACGCCCCGATCGACCTGGCCGCCGAGCTGCCCTGGCGGGTGCGCATCTGCGAGATGGCCGGCCAGACCTGGCTTCTCGTCGTCGCGCATCACATCGCGGTCGACGGTGAGTCGTTTCCGATCCTGTTCGCAGAACTCGAGTCGGCACTGGCCGGGACACTCCCGGCCGCCGGCGGAGTCGACTACCGGGAGTACTCGGCGTGGCGGGCCGGGACATTGGCCGCGCGGCGGAACGAGCTCGTCGCGCACTGGGTCTCCGCGTTCGATCGTGCCGTCGAACCGCTGCGCCTGCCGGAGCTCGACCCCGGGGCCACTCACCCGTCCTCCCCGGACCAGAAGATGGTGGTGCACCGCGCGCTCCGGACCCTCGACCGCACCGAGACCGAGGTACTCGACGGGCTCGCCGTGACGAGACAGAGCACGCCCTTCATCGTCGTGCACACCGCGCTGTCGGCGGTTCTGGCGAGACAGGCCGGCACCGACGTCGTCACGATCGGCACGGCACTGTCCGGGCGCATCGATCCGCAGCTGCTCGACGTACCGGGACTGTTCGCCCGTGCCGTTCCGCTGCACACCCCGATCGACCTCGACCTTCGGTTCGTCGACCTCCTGGCCGCGGTCACCGCGGTCGACCTCGGCGCGTTCGCGCACGCGGATCTCCCGCTCACCGAGATCACCGAGATCGCCGACCCCGAACGCGTCAAGGCGGGTACGCCGCTGTTCGAGGTCTCGTTCGGCAGCGTCCCGGACGAGCTCGTGGCGGTGAGCCCGTCGGGGGTCGAGGTCATCTCACCCGGGGTCATCTCGTCCGGGGACAGTGCTTCTGGCGGCATCCCCTTCGGTGGTGTCCCGCTGTTCGGGGTGGACGTGTCGATGTTCCGCCGCGACGGCGCACTCCATCTGACGATGGCGTGCACGGGTGCGGTGGCGAGCGCGGCGCGGCTGGATGCGTTGTGCGACCTCGTGGTCGAGACGATCCGGCGCGGGGTGCGCGAGCCGCTCAGCCCGGTCGCCGAGTTGCTCGCCCCCGCCCGGTCGGCCCCGTCCCTGCCGGATCTCGACGCCCAGAACGCGTCTCGCGGTCCCGAGACGCTCGACGAGCTGCTGACCGCGGGACTCGTCGGTGATCCGCAGGCGATCGCGATCGTCGATCGCCGTCATCGTGTCCCCGGATCCGGTTCCGCGCTCACCAACGCCGAGCTGGACCGCTTGACGACGCTCGCCGCACGCGCGCTGATCGATTCGGGGATCGGCCCGGGTGACGTGGTCGTCGCACTGCTGCCTCGCTCGTCCTTCGGCGTCATCGCGACCACCGCGGTGGCCCGAGCGGGTGCGGCTTTCGTCAACGTCGATCCCGCGGACCCCGCGGGGCGGCGGCAGATGATCATCGAGCGGTGCCGGCCCCGCGCGGTCCTCACCCTCGCGGCGACGGCAGAGTCGGTACCCGCGAGCGTGCCGGTTCTCGTGCTCGACGAGTTGCTCGCCGATGCAGTCGATTCCGGCACGGACGCCTCGGACCCGGCGCCGTTCGACACCGCCGAGCGGGTGCGGCCGCTGTCGGTGGACGACGTCGCCTACATCACCTTCACGTCGGGAACCACCGGACTGCCCAAGGGGGTCCAGGTGACCCATCGGGGTCTCTCCGACTGGGCGCGGGACACCGTGGCCCGTCTCCGACTCGACGAGTCCGACCGGGTATTGCACACGTACGCAACCGGATTCGACGCGCACCTGATGGGTCTCGTGCCGCCTCGGGTCGCCGGCGCGGCCATCGTCGTGTGCCCGCCCGGCGTCATCGCAGCCGACGAGCTCGCCGAGTTCGTGGACGCCGAACGCGTGAGCGTCCTGCTGACCACGCCGTCGGTGCTGGCGACCCTGAGCCCGGACGAACTGCCCGGCGTCCGGCACGTGGCGGTCGGCGGTGAGGCGCTCGGCGCCGGGCTGGTCCGGGACTGGACGGTCGAGCACACGCTGAGCAACGAGTACGGCCCCACCGAGGCCACGGTCGCGGTGAGCAGCGCGCGATACGGGAGCGCGGCGAGCGGGCCGGTACACATCGGGGTGCCTCTGCAGGGCGTCGGCATGTACGTGCTCGATCATGCGCTGCGGCCGGTTCCCGATCACACGGTCGGTGAGCTCTACCTCGCCGGGAACTGCCTGGCGCGTGGGTATCTCGACGATCCGGCCGCCACGGCGCGCGGGTTCGTCGCCGATCCCCGCGTCGACGGCGGGCGGATGTACCGGACCGGCGACCTCGTCCATCGCCGTCCCGACGGCACCTTCGTGATCCACGGTCGCACCGACGACCAGGTGAAGATCCGCGGCGTGCGTCTGGAACCGGGCGAGGTCGACGCGGCGTTGTCGGGGCTGCCCGGTGTCGCGACGTCGGTGACCGCGACGAGGACCAGCCCGTCGGGGGAGAAGATCCTGGTGTCGTGGGTGGTGGCCGAGGACGGCGGCCAGGTCGCGGACCTGCCACGGCAACTGGCACACCTGTTGCCGCGCAGCATGATACCGAGTGCTTTCGTGCCGGCGTCCGCGCTGCCGATCGGGCGTAACGGCAAGGTCGACGTGGCCGCGTTGCCCGATCCTGACTTCGCCGGCACCACAGGGAGTCCGACGGCCCGTGCGGGGCGTCAGCCGTCGGGGGTCACCGAAGAGCTGGTGTCCACGGTGTGGGCGGAGGTCCTCGGACGTCCCGTGCAGTCCCTGGACGCCGATTCCGACTTCTTCGCCGAGGGGGGCACCTCGCTGTCGGCCACGCAGGTGACGTCGAGGCTGACCGCGGCGACCGGCGCGGACATCGGGGTCCGCGTGATCTTCGAGGCGCGCACGCTGTCCGGGGTCGCCCGGCGCGTCGACGATATCCGCGACACCGCAGGGGGATCGGCGTCCGAGCCGGCGCCCGCGAGGTTGCCGGTGCCGGAGCTGTTGCCGTTGGCATATCCGCAGCGGCGCATGTGGATCCACCACCATTTCGATCCGCGTTCGACTGCCTACCACGTTCCCGTCGTGCTCCGGATCCGTGGCCGCGTCGACCTCGCCCGCCTGCGGAAGGCGGTCGACGAGGTGGTGGCGGCGCACGCCGTCCTCCGGACCGTCTATCCCGATTCGCCGTCGGGTCCGCGGCAACGCCGGATCGAGCACCGGAGTCCGGTGCTGCGACATCGCCTCGTCGCGGCCGAGGCGGGTCCCGAGGGGCTCCGCCGACAGATCGACGACTTCCTGCGCAGGCCTTTCGACCTCGAGTCCGAGTCGGGGTTCCGGGCCGCGGTCTTCGAACTCGACTCGGCCGAGGACCCCCACACGCATCTGGCGGCGGTGTTGCACCACATCGCGATCGACGGGTGGTCGATCCGGGTGCTGCTCACCGACCTCCTCCGCGCGTACGACGGCCAGCGGCTGTCGGTGCCCGCCGACGAGGCGTTCACGTACGCAGATTTCACTCAATGGCAGATCGCACGGCTCGGCGATCCGTCCGATCCGCACAGCAGATACGCGCGGGAGCTGCGGTTCTGGGCCTCGACTCTCGCCGATGCCCCCGGGCCCCTCCGGTTGCCGGGCAGCGTCGACCTCGACGGTGACGACCCCGATCTCCACGAGGCGGTACGAGGCGGCGCCACCGGGCGACTGTCGACCACCATCGTGGGGACCGATGCCCTGCACCAGACCGCGAAGACGTTGTCGGCGAGCATCTTCCAGGTCGCCCACGCCGCGCTCGCGACGGTGCTGGGGCAGTGGACCGGTGAGTGGGACCTGCTGATCGGCGTACCGGTGCACGGCCGGCTTGCGCCAGAGTGGGAGTCGGTGGTCGGCATGTTCGTGAACACCGTCGCACTGCGGACCGGCCTGCATCCGGACCTGACGATCCGCGAGGCCGTCGAGCGGGCACGCGATGCCGCCCTCGCCGCCCAGCCCCACAGCGAGGTCCCCTACGAGGACGTCGCCCGCACGGTCCGCCCCGACGGTCGGGCCGCGGGGGATCCGCTGATCTCGGTGCTGCTGGTCAACCAGGACGTCGTGCCCCAGTCGTCGGGCGAGGTCGTGCTCGCCGGTCCGTCGTCGAATCATCCGGGAACCGGGGCGGATTCCGTGGTGGCCACCCTGATCCCGGAGTTCACGGCCACGGTCGACGCCAAGTTCGACATCGAGGTCGTCCTCGCCGAACGGGACGACGAGTTGCACATCACCGTCGTGCACTCCGCAGCCGTCCCGGCCGACGTCGCCCGCACCCTGCTCGACGACTTCCGCAGATTCGTGCTCGCCGCCGCCGGCGACGCCGAGCAACCGTTCCCGGGGGCCACCGGTCCGCTGACCGAAGCATCTGTGGCGCAACGGTTGCCGGGAACGTCGAACGCCGGCAGGTCGGTATCCGCGTCGTCGCTTCCGTCCTCGCGCGGAGCGTCCCCGACCTCGCTCGTCGTGGCGATCACCGAGGTGATGTCCGAGGTGCTGGAGGTGACGCCGGGGTCGGTGGGGGACACCGACGACTTCTTCACGCTCGGCGGGACCTCGCTGTCGGCCACCCGGGTGACCTCCGCTCTGGGGCGTCGTCTCGGCGTCCGCGTGCCCACCCGGTTGCTCTTCGAGAACCCCACCCCGGTCGCCCTCGCGCAGGCGGTGTCGGACCTTCCCGACGAGGAATCCACCCGGGTTGCCTCGGCATCGGCGCCGATGGACGCGACGGTGTCGCACCGGACGGACACGGCCGTGCCCGAGACCGACCTCGGCGACCTGCCGCTCGCCCCGACGCAGCGTCGGATGTGGGTGGGCGCGCAGATGCTGGGCGCCGTGCCGATCTACGCGGTGCCCGTGGTGGTGCCCACCCCCGCGGGTACCGGTGAACCTGCGGTGATCACCGCCGTCGAGACGCTCGTCGACCGCCATCCGGCGCTGCGTACCCGGTATCTCGCGACCCCGGACGGACCCCGTCAGCGGGTTCTCGGGGCATGGCGACCGTCCCTGCAGCGGGTGAGTACGACCGAGCTCGCGACCGCCGCGGGCATCGGGATGCTCGGGGAGCCCTTCGATCTCACCGGCGAGCCGCCGGTTCGGGTGTGGCTGGTCACCGGCGACGACCAGCTCACCCCGGTGGCGGTCGTGATGATCGCGCACCACATCGCGATGGACGGCGAGTCCGCCGCCATCGTGCAGCGCGAGCTCGGACTCCTCCTCGCCGGCCTCGAACTCGGTCCGGCACCGACCGGATTCGCGACGGTCGCCCGACAGATGGTGGCCGACGAAGAGCGGTCCCGGGCCGATCTGCTGGACTTCTGGCGTCGTGCACTCGAGGGGCACAGCGGGGAACTCGATCTCGCGCAGCGACGGCCCGCCGTTCGTGACCTCCGGACCTCGACCATCGAGTATCCGCTGGACGGCGATGTCGGGCAGGCGGTGTCGTCGGCTGCGCGGCGGGCGCACGCGAGCGAGTTCCACATCCTGCACGCGGCCGTGGTGCTGGCCCTCGCGGTTCAGTCGGGGTCCGACGACATCGCCCTGGCCACACCGGCGTCCATGCGTCGCGACTCCGGCACCGCCGGAACGGTGGGCATGCTCATCTCCACCGTCGTGCTGCGCACCCGGGTCGTCCCCGGCATGACGGTCGGCGAGCTGATCGCACGCGTCCGCGACGACGACCTCGCGGCCCTCGATCACGCGGCCATCGCGTTCGACGATGTTGTCGCACTGATCGATCCGCCGCGCGTCCCCGGACGCCATCCGCTGGTGCAGGTCGCGTTCTCGCTCGCGGACCCGGCCGGCGCGCCGGAGCCGCCGATGTCGGATTCGGTTCCCGCGGACGCCGATTCGGCCGACGCGTGGACGCTGCCGCGCAGCGAGTTCGACATCCACGTCGTGGCGGTACCCGACGCGGGCGGCTGGCGGTTGCGTGTCGACCACGGCCGGGAACTGTTCGACGAGAGCGCGATACGCGCCCTCGGCGAGCGCCTGGTCGCGGCGGTCGCCGCGGTGGTCGGGGAGCCCGCGCGCCGCCTCGCGTCGATCGAACCGCTCACCGGCGCGGAGCGGCGCTTCGTCGCCAGCCGTGCGCGGTCGTCATCGGTGACGGGGGCCGAACCGCTGCTCGCCGAGCTCCTCACCGAAGCCGTCGCGACGTTCCCGGACCGTCCCGCGATCGCCGACGAGAGCAGGTCGCTCACCTACCGCGAGCTCGACGGCTGGGTGTCGGTGACCGCGCGCGCGTTGCGGCAGCGGGGCCTCGGCGCCGGCGACGCGGTGGCGGTGGTGGTGCCGCGGTCGATCGAGTCGGTGGTCGCGATCTGGGCGGTCAGCCGAATCGGCGGCGTGTGCGTACCGGTCGATGTCACCTACCCCGCGGCCCGGATCGATCATGTGGTCTCCGGTGCGGGCGCGAGTGTGCTCACGCCCGCCGACATACCCGGACAACCGACGGAACCGGTGGTGTCCGAACCGGTCACGCCGGTGTCACCGGACGCGCTGGCCTACATCATCACCACATCGGGTACCACCGGCACCCCGAACGTCGTCGGCGTGACCCATCGGGGAGTCCACCGGGTGGCCTCGCTCGGAGACGTCGAACCGACCGACCGGGTCGGGATGGCCATCAGTCCCGGCTTCGACGCGACGTTCCACGACATGTTGCTGCCGCTCGCGGCGGGCGCGACCCTCGTGGTGGTTCCCGCGGGGATCGCCGGTGGGGACGATCTCACCCGGTTCCTCGACGACACGCGCGTCAGCGTCTTCACCGCCACACCGTCGGTGATCCGTACCCTCCGCCCGGCGGCCATCGGTGCGCTGCGACTGGTGTACATCGGCGGCGAGGCCCTGTCGGCCGATCTCGCCACGACGTGGTCGGAACACGCGCAGGTCCTCAACATCTACGGCCCCACCGAGACGACGGTGACGGTGTCCACCAGCGCCCACCGCCGGGGCGACCCGATCCGGCTGGGGCATCCGCGCCCCGGCATCGGTGCCGAGGTGCTCGATGCGCAGCTGCGCCACGTCCCGCCGGGCGTCGTGGGCGAGCTGTACATCGGTGGAACCGGAGTCGCCCGGGGCTATCTCGGCGACCCGGCGCTCACCGCCGCGAACTTCGTCGCCGGCCCCGGCGGCGGTCGGCGCTACCGGACCGGCGACCTCGTGCGGTGGGACCGCGACACCGGTGAGCTGGTCTACGTCGGCCGGGCGGACCGTCAGGTCAAGATCCGCGGGCAGCGGGTGGAGCCCGCCGAGATCGATGCGGTGCTCGTGCGGGCGGGCGCCGAACGTTCGGCGACGGTGTTGCGGCAGGGCCCGGTGGGGCCGGCCCTCGTGTCCTACGTGGTGTCGCCGTCGGTGCCTTTCGCCGAGCTCCAGGCCGTGTGCCGGTCGTCGTTGCCGCGGCACATGGTGCCGAGCCGGATCGTCGCACTCGATGACCTGCCGCTCAGCGGTGCGGGCAAGATCGACACGAGACGGCTACCCGAGCCGATCTGGTCGGAGTCCCGGCGCGACCCCGAGAACGACACCGAGGCAGCGGTTCTCGAGGCCTTCCGAACCGTCCTCGGTCAGCCCGCACTCGGTCGCGATGCGGCGGGTCTCGACGCGGCCGACGGCGGTGCCGGGATACACGTCGGGATGGACGACGACTTCTTCGCCGCCGGCGGGCATTCGCTCGCCCTGCTGCAGTTGCGTGACGAGCTCGCCGCCCGGACCGGGCGCATCCTCGACGCGGCGGACCTGTTCAGCCACCGCACACCGGCCGAGGTCGCCCGACTATTGGACGGGCCTGCCGGGGTGGAGCTTCCGGCGCAACGCGTCGTGTCCCTGTCACCGGACTCCTCGGCCCGGCGCCCGGAGGTCTGGTGTGTGCACACCGCGGCCGGCATCGTCGAACCGTTCCGGGTGCTGGGCGACTCCCTGCGATCGGCCTCGGTGTTCGGCCTGCAACTGCCCGAACTCGTACTCCCCGGCCGGGAACTCCCGCCGACGGTCGAGGGCATCGCGGAGCTGCACGTCGAGGCCATCCGGGCGACCCAGCCGCAGGGACCGTACCGGCTCGTCGGATGGTCGGTCGGTGGTGTGATCGCCCACGAGATCGCCCGCCGGCTCGTCGAACTCGGTGAGGAGGTGGCGCTGCTGGTGCTGCTGGACTCCCGTACCCCGGCCGAACTCGGGACCGTGGACGACGAGGAGCTGCGCGCCGCCGACCACCCGCTGCGGGAGCTGGCCGAGCGGCACGACCCCGAGGCGGTGCGGCGTTTCGAGGGCCGGACGAGGCGCCTGGCCGCCGCGGCCCGCAGCTATGACCTGCGTCCCGTCGATGTCGGCAAGGTCGTCTACGTCGCGGCGCAGGACAACCCGGATCCGGAGAACTGGGTACGGGTGGTCGATCCGGGCAGAGTGGGTGTCGTCGACGTGATGTCCGCCGCCGCAACGCATGCGCAGTTGGGGCAGTCGGAAGTGATGGCGCGGGTGGCCCGCAGAATCGAGGAGGAATGGTGACCGGATCCGATCACACGGCGGCGCCGCCGTTGTCGATCCTGTTCGTGTGTACGGGGAACATCTGCCGTTCGCCGATCGGCGAACGCGTGCTGACCGGTCTCGCCGGCCGGGCGGGTGTCCCCGTGACGTCGACGAGTGCCGGCGTCGGAGCGCTCAACGGCCAGCCCATCCATCCGCACGCTTCGGCCGTGTTGGTCGAGAACGGTTACGACGCCGCAGGATTCGAGTCTCGGTATCTCCGTCCGCCGATGCTCGTGGAGTCCGACCTGGTGCTGTGCATGAGTCGCGAACACCGTGCCGCGGCGCAGCAGATGGCGCCGGCGCGGTGGAAGCGGGTGTTCACGCTGACCGAGTTCGCCGCACTGTGCGACCTCGGCGCGCTGCCGGAGATCATCGCCGGTCGCGGGCGCCTCGACCCCAACTCCGACCTGCTCGACATCGTGGACCCGATGGGCCGGCCGCGCGAGGACTTCGACCGCGTGTTCGCCGAGGTCGAGCCGAAGGTGGCGGCGGTGGTCGCGTGGCTGGCGGCACAGGCCACCTCATCCGCGACCGAGCGGGTCGCGGGGGAGGGCCGATGATCCGGCGGGTGGCGGGCAACCGCGTGGTCCAGATCGTCGCGGTCCTGCTGGTGCTGGTCGCGGCGGCCATGGTGTGGCTGGCGTACTCGGCGTTCCAGGTCCGTGACGACCTGGAGTCGGTGCGGGCGGATGCGAGCCGGGCCCGGGCCCTGATGCTCGACGGTGATCAGGCCGGTGCCCGGCAGGCCGCCGAGGCGGCGACCGCGCGCGCCCAGGACGCCGAGGACCGGAGCTCCGGCTTTCTGTGGTCGGCGGCCGCGGCCGTGCCGGTCGTCGGCTCGCCGCTGAAGTCGGTGCAGGAGATGAGCGACGCGGTGGCCGCGCTCTCGGGTGACGTGCTGGTGCCGGCCGCCGATCTCGCGACCGTGCTCGACCCGAATCGTCTGCGTTCCGGGAACACCGTGAACCTGGCTCTGTTGCGCGAGGCCCAGCCGGCCCTGCAGTCGGTCGCCGAGAAGTCGGCGGAGGTGGCCGCGCAGGTCTCGGCGATCGAGCCGAGCTGGCTCGGCGTGGTGGCCGATGCCCGGGATCAGCTCGCCGAGCAGGTCGATGCCGCCGATTCGACGGTGCAGGCGACGAACATCGCCGCCCAACTCGTCCCGTCGATGCTGGGCGCCGACGGTCCCCGCAACTACTTCATGGCGTTCCAGACGCCGTCCGAGGCGCGCGGAACCGGTGGTCTCGTCGGCGGTTTCGCGGTGCTGAACGCGACCGGGGGCCGCGTGACGATACCCGAGCTCGGCGCCAATTCGGAGTTCCGGGACCCGGCGACCCCGCAGATCAACCTGGGACCCGAGTACGACGCCGTCTACTCGTACTACCGGCCCTACACCGACTTCCGGAACGGCAACCTCAGCGCCCACTTCCCCGACGCCGCGCAGATCTGGCTCGCGAACTGGCGGGCACAGACCGGCCGGCAGCTCGACGGGGCGATCGCGCTGGACCCGATCGCGCTGAAGTACGTCCTCGAGGTCGTCGGGCCGGTGTCGGTGGGCCGCGAGAAGATCACCGCCGACAACGTCGTCCCGATCACCCTGTCCACGGCCTATCAGCGCTTCGCCGACGACAACGCGGCGCGAAAAGACTACTTGCAGTCCATCTCCCAGGCCGTCGTGAACAAGCTCGTCACGTCCGGCGGGAGTACCCGGGATCTGCTGGAGGCACTCGGCCGCGGTGTCCACGAGCGGCGGATCATGATCTACAGCACCGACGCCGACAACCAGCGGATCCTGGAGTCGACCAAGCTCGGGCACCAGATCTCCGACACCTCCTCGCCCTACCTGCAGGTGGCCGTCGGCAACGCGTCGGGGACGAAACTGGATTACTACCTCCGGCGTGAGATCAGTTACTCCTCGGGTGGATGTGACGGTGACACGCGGGAGTCGACGATCACGGTGAAACTCACCAACACGCTCGACACCACCGACACCACCGACTACGTCGCCGGGAACCTCGGCACCGAACTGTCGGTGAAGAAGGGCACCAACCTCGCCAACGTGGAGTTCCTGGCGACCAAGGGCGCGGTGCTGAAGGAGATGACCCTCGGCGACGGCGGCGCCTTCTACGTCGAGCAGACGCTGCACGGCCGCCCGTACTACTCGACCCGCGTGGGCATCGCGCCGGGGCAGACCGCCACGATCGTCCTCAAGATCGACGAGCCCACCTCGGCCCACGGCGACGCCGAGGTGCCGATCCAGCCGCTCGTCGACGACCCGACCGTGAAGGTCGACGTCCCCGCGTGCGGGGCTGATCAGTAGGGTCCCCGCGTGCGGGGCCGATCAGTAGTAGTACGGGTAGTCGTCCCAGCGCGGGTCGCGCTTCTCGAGGAAGGCGTCGCGCCCCTCGACCGCCTCGTCGGTCATGTAGGCCAGGCGGGTGGCCTCGCCGGCGAAGACCTGCTGACCCATGAGGCCGTCGTCGGTGAGGTTGAACGCGAACTTCAGCATGCGCTGGGCAGTGGGGGACTTGCTGTTGATCCGGCGCGCCCATTCGATGGCGGTGGCCTCGAGGTCGGCGTGCGGGGCGACGCGGTTGACCGCGCCCATCCGGTGCATGGTCTCGGCGTCGTAGGCCTCCCCGAGGAAGAAGATCTCGCGCGCGAACTTCTGCCCGACCTGCTTGGCGAGATACGCGCTTCCGTAGCCCGCGTCGAAGGAACCCACATCGGCGTCGGTCTGCTTGAACCGGGCGTGCTCGGCCGACGCGAGGGTCAGGTCGCAGACGACGTGCAGGGAATGCCCGCCGCCGGCCGCCCAGCCGTTGACGACCGCGATGACGACCTTGGGCATCGTCCGGATGAGGCGCTGGACCTCGAGGATGTGCAGGCGCCCGCCCTCGGCCTTCACCCGTGCCGCGTCGACGGTGTCGGCGCCGGCCGCTGCGACGTCGTCGTCGTGCGACGTGGCGTACTGGTAACCGGAACGTCCGCGGATGCGCTGATCGCCGCCGCTGCAGAAGGCCCACCCGCCGTCCTTGGGGCTCGGTCCGTTGCCGGTGAGCAGGATGGTGCCGACGTCGGGCGAACGCCGCGCGTGATCGAGGACGCGGTACAGCTCGTCGACGGTGTGCGGACGGAAGGCGTTGCGGACCTCGGGGCGGTCGAATGCGACGCGCACGATGCCGTGCTCGCGCCCCTCGCCGACATGGCGGTGATAGGTGATGTCGGTCAGATCGTCGAAGCCGGGCACCGCCGCCCACGATGACGGGTCGAACGGCTGGTCGGCGGGTCCCTGGGTTTCTGACGTCGCAGTCATGGGGTCAGCCTAACGACGCCGCCTCCGCCGAACCCACCGTGCCCGACGCCGTACGGATTGGTGGGCGGAGGTCACGAAGTCGACACAGCTTCGACGCGGATTGCATTCAAGTATTGGATGGCGGTCCGCCTTCGGGTCGAACATCACCGAAATCTCAGTTTGGGGTGATTAGCTGTACGTATGGCTGTATGGGGGTGGATTCTGATCATCGGGGGCGCGTGGTGTGTCGTGTCCGCGGCGGTCGCGGTGATCGTCGGGAGGGCGGTCCGGATCCGAGACGAGAAGGAACGCGGGCCGCGTGGGGTGCCGGATTACATACCGGAGTCCACGCGGCGGCTGGCTCGTGGAAAGGTCTGCGTCGATCTCGCCGAACATCGTCGCGGCGCCGGGAGTGCGGCGAGCGGGTCGTTCCACCACCGGCAGACCGACACCGACTAGGTCGCGGCACCGCTGCCTCTTATACGGTTGACCGGTGACCGAAGCGAACGATCGCGCCGTCGAGACCGTCGAAGAGGATCCCCACGAAGGTGGCTTCCGGGCTCATACGGCCATCACCACCGAGCGTGGCGGGCCCCGCTACGGTGAGTTCAGCGAGCAGGTCCGCCTGCTCATGGACAACGCTCGCTACGCCTGCCCGGACGACGCGCTGGTCGACGAACTCATCGACCGGCTGGCCGCCGTCAACGAACGGCTCGCCGAAGTCCGGATCGACGAATGGCATTCGCCGGCCGGCACCCGCATCGACCTGCCCTCCCGGGGCAACATCACCCTGCCGCCCTACGTCGTCACCGAGGTCGGCGACACCGGGGTCGTCGCCGAGCTGACGTTCCGCGACTTCCATCTCGGCGGGAACAACGCCGCGCACGGGGGACAGGTGGCCGTCGCCTTCGACGACGTGGGCGGCTTCGCGTCGGCGGTCGCGATCCAGCACGTCAGCCGGACCGCCTACCTGAACGTGCAATACCGGTCCATCACGCCCCTGAACACCCCGCTGCGCATCCACGCCTGGGCGGAGCGTGTCGAGGGCCGCAAGGTCTTCGTCAGGGGCACCCTGCACCACGGCGATCGCCTCTGCGCCGAGATGGACGCGCTGTTCATCAAGCTCAACCCCGGCCAGCCCTAGTCCCGCCCTTTCACGAGCCCGTGGGCAGGCGCCGGCTCACCACCGACGGCGAATCCGCGCGCGACAGCCGCAGCACGATGGTGGGCGCCTCGTCGGCGTCGAGCGGCCACGTGTCGAGCATTTCGCGGCGCAGGGCGGCCAGTTCGTCGCCGTGATTGCTCGACAACCCGCGCGCGGTCTCGTCGTCGCCGGCATACAGGAACGTCGGCGTCATCGGATGCACGTCGTAGCCGAGCCGCTCGGCGGCCACCCACAACTGCTCCGCCACGATCCCGCCGCGCAGATAGTCCCCGGCGGATGTGCCCCGCTGCACCAGCACCAGCACCGCGGACGACGACGCGACCCGGGACCCGGCGTCGGCGCCGAGCGCGGTGCCGCCACCCCATTCATCGAGCAGGGCCATCACGTCGGCGCGGCGCAGCACGTCGAACATGCCCGCCATGGCCGGTGGCAGGTCGAGCGAGGCGACGTCGATGCCCTCGGCGGCGGCCGGGTCGTCGGTCAGCTCCTCGAACATCTCGCCGTGCAGCTCCGGCGTCAGGAACCGGGCACGATCCGAGCGGGAGATGATCGATGCATAGCGATCGATGTCCGCGCGGTCGGCGAGGGCCAGCAGGCGGGTCCGGTCGCTCGTGGCGGCGTCGCGCAACCGGGCGAGGTCGTCGTCCGACGGCGGGGACCCGTCCCCGACACCGCGTCGGGTTCCGCGAGCGAGCAGCGCGCTGAGTTCCGCCTCCGCCTCAGGCGACCGTGAACCGGTGTCGAGGCCCTTCAACCGGGCCCGCCCGGCGAGGGTCTCGGCGGCGTCGACGATCTCGATGTCGTCGAGCACACCACGCGCGGTCGCCGCGATCCGTGCGTTGTACAGCGCCGCGCCCACCGCCACCGCCGACGCCCGGTGTTCGACATCCAGGGTCGAGGTACGCGTGCGGTCCAGAGTGATGGTGACGGCATCCTCGTCGGCGGTGATCTGCCACGGCTGCTGGTTGCCCGCCGACGGCGCGCGCCTCGCGGCGTGCAGGACGAGCTCGCGGTCGGACATCGCCTCGACGGGCGGTTGCTCCTGCGGTGGCAGCGGTTCGGATGCGGCCGCCGCCTGCCGACCACCGTCCGGAAGAGCTGTCCCGATCGGGTCCTCGAGACCGTCGAGCCACGAGTCGCGATCGAATCGGACCCGTCCCGAGCGCAGGGGCTTGCCCTGGACGAGGCGCCGGACCGCCGCGGCCACCGTGGCACCGCCCAGCAGGACATCGCCGCCGAGTTGCGGCCAGGCGGTGACTGTGTGGCCGAGCTCGATGGCCGACGCCGCCATCGGCGCGGTGACCTTCGTCGGCTCGAGCACCCGAACGGCCAGTGGGGTCAAGGACGCGCGGTCGAGTCCGACGAGATCCTCGATCCGCAGATCGCCCGCCAGACCGTGGAAAAGAGGCCGATCGGGTTCGAGGTCGAACCTCTCGACATCGAGAGTGCCGCCGTCACTGGTTTCCATCAGGACGGGGATTCCGCGCGAACGGCACTTCTCGCGGATGAGCACCTTCACATCGAAGGAATCACATTCTTCGACGACGAGATCGAGGCCGTCGAGGAATTCATCGATGTTCTCGGTTGTTATTCCGTCGGAGTATACGGCGGTGGTGAGATAGGGATCGATCTCAGAAATCCGCCGCGCGGCAATCACCGCCTTGTTGTCATGAATATCCATGAGCGTGGCCGGAATTCGATTCATATTTGTCAGTTCGAGTTCGTCGAAATCGGCCAGGCGTAATTCGCCGGCAAGTCCTTCGAGTGCGAGGGTGAGCGATATCGCATGTCCCACACTCAAACCGACGATGCCGATCCGGAGGTCGCCGGCGGCGCTCTGCTGTGCGGCGGTCAGCTTGTGTCGGTTGCGGTCGAGCCGGAGTCGTCGGAACGTGCGCGGACCGGGGATCTTGACGAGGGCATTACGCCAGGGGAAGTGCACGAAACGCGGCGCCTCGTCCCACAGCGCGGGCTCCGCGGGTGGGAGGAGTTCGTCGAGTGCGCGGCCCGTGCGTTCGGTGATATCGGACACAATCAGCGAGGGTTCGGCGGTCAACTCGGCGGGTAGTTCATCCGGCGAGTAGAGGGTGGCGGCGGCGTCCGGCGGAGTGTGCATACGCCCATGGTGTCGCAGGAGATTGCGCGACGCCAACCGCCAATGAGGCGGTTCGGTTAAAAGAAGTGCGCTTGTGGGAGTGCATAAATGCCCCCCTGTGGCAGCATTACACGCGGGGTCGGGGGAGATCTCGTCTCTAAATTTCCTAATTCCTGGAAGGGAATACTGCGATGAATAAGATGACAACTACCAATGATGTGGTCCGCACCGGCATGCTGCGATCGGTCGCGCCCGAAACCGGGACGGAGTACTCGGTGGTCGTGGCCAGCCCGCGGTCCGAACCCGCCCTCTGGCACGAGTACCTCGCCGGCGCGGACGCCTCATACCACCGTCACGGGTGCGCCGCCGCGCTCGAATACGACGAGGTCGCCGGCGGCGAGGGCACGGCGATGTTCTTCGCGGTGCTCGACGCCGAGGGCAAGGTCGTCGGCGGACTGCGGGTCCAGCCCCGGTTCGAGGCGGCCGCGCAGTCGCATGCGCTGGTCGAATGGGCCGGCCAACCCGGTCAGGTCCAGCTCGTCAATGCCATCGAGGAACGTCTGCACGGCGGCATCGTCGAGGTCAAGACGGCCTGGGTGGACGAGCGCTCGTCGATCGCGGGCTCGGTTGCCGGTCAGTTGTCGCGGCTGGGACTGGTCATCATGGAGATGTCCGGAGTCGATGCCATGATGGCGACCGCGGCCGACCACGTCCTGCGGCGCTGGCAGTCCGGTGGCGGGCGTGTCGACGAGTCGGTGCCGGCCACCCCGTTCCCGGACGATCGCTACCGCACCCGGCTCATGTGGTGGGATCGTGCCCGCCTGAACAGCCTCACCAGCCCGGAGACCTGGCAGCGGATGCGCCGGGAGGCCGACGCCCTGCAGGCGGTCACGACTCAGCGTCCGCTGGTCCGGCTGTCGATGTCGACGAAGTCGGCCGGGCGCCGGTAGAAGACCTCGTACAGGCTCGCCGACGGCGGTGACACCGTCCGCTCGGCGTCGGCCGCATGCGCACTGGGTGCGCCATCGTCCCAGATCACCGCGTCGATGGACTCGATCACCGTGGTGTCCCGGCCGTTCTCCTTGGCCTGGTACACGCAGGCATCTGCCTGACCCAGGAGGTTGCCGATCACGTCGTCGGTGGACGAGGCGGTCTCGTAGCGGCCGGAGACGAGATCGTCACCCGCGAGGCGCAACGGCGCGCAGACACCACCGACGCTGATCGTCACCGGCGCGGCGGCGGCCACCGCTGCCCGAAGACGTTCGGCGCTGAGCCAGAGTTCGTCGGCGTCGTGGACCACGTGGAACATGAGGAATTCCTCGCCGCCGTAGCGGCAGACCTCCGAACCGACGGGCGCGTGCTCACGGATGGCCGCCGAGGCCGCCAGCAGTACGCCGTCGCCGGCGAGGTGGCCGTACTGGTCGTTGATCTTCTTGAAGTGGTCGACATCGAGCAGCAGGATGCCGATCCACCCGGTGGACGAGCGTGCGGCCGAGAGGAGTTGTGAGGCGCGGATCAGGAAACCGCGACGGTTGAGCAGGCCGGTCAGGGGATCGATTCCGACCAGACGGGTCTGCTGATCGAGCACGGCCTCCATCGACTTGCGCAGTGCGACCACAAGGAAGACCGGCACCACGATCAGACCGAGCATCGCGCCGAAACTGATCAGGTAGGCGGGCAGCGAGGGAGAGGTGACCGCCAGGACGAAGGCGGCGCACACGACCGCGAGTGCCAGATGGGACAGGATGAGCCGGGTCGTCGCCGAGATGGCGCCGATCGCCGGGATGACCGCGACGATCGCGAGGACGAGCGCCGACGAACGCGGCGAGGCGAGGATCATCGACGTCCCACAGATCCCGACGATGCCCAGGCCGCCGAGGAACGCGAATTCGAGATCGGTCAGCCGTGCGCGGATGGCCGTCACCGCGAAGACGACGGCGATGAACGACCAGATGGTCAACAGGATCGGCATCCCGCCCGGGTAGAGGGTCTCCGGAGCGAGCACGCTGATGACCGGTAGCGGGATGACACCACCGGTGCTGATCAGCGTCGCCATCGACCGGGCGTCGTAGCGACGGAGCACCCTTCTGATCAACGCCATCAACCACGACCGCTTTCCGTCGGCGGCTGTGGGGGCAGCCGCTTGTTCGCCGAGATTCGCATTAAAGCCACTGCGACCGCATTGGCGGAAATCGCGCAATCTTTCCTGTCCTACGCATAGGCAATGAAAGCACCTTACCAGCAGTTTTGCGGTCGCTCCCGAAATCGTTAGCAGACCTGCCGAGAATAGTCGCGAAACGGCGCGCGCGCCGGTCCGGGCCCTCTCGAACATCACATAAGAAAGCAATGTGTCCCCTCGCCGGCCCGGGTCGGAAAAACCCGCCGACGGTTTCGTCGCCACTGCCCGGCGCTTGTGAGAACAGTCATATCGCCCGGACCGGACCCCCGACCCGGGTCGACTCGCCCGCCTTCCGGAGAACAGGCCGGCTGAGTAGAATCAGCCGATGGAGAACTGCGGCGCCCGCGCCGCCTGGGGGGATCGGATTGAGCGAATGACGTCGTGTTGACGGTCGGCACCTCGGTCATCGCCGTGTCGGTCGACCCGTATCACCGAGCAGTGGTCGCGTATGGCTACGAGGCGTCGGCCGCGGCCTCTGAACGGTTCATCGAGCAGGTGCTGATGCCCATCAGTCCGCGGGCTCGATTCCACCGGCGATCGGACTTCTACTGGCTCATCTACCTCCCGTGGACCGGCGCCGGTGACGACGAACTCGGACGCAACGCACTGATCGAGGCGGCCCGCACCAAACTCGGCGCCCACACCGTGAGCGATGGCGATCGCAGCTGGTTCCTCGACGTGTGCATGGGTGTCGCCGTCGGCGACGAGCAGCTCGAGGCGAGTTCCGAGGACGATCTGGTCCGCCATGCCGACGCCGCGCTGTGCATCGCGCTCAGCAGCCGGCGGGCCGTCGTGTTCGCCTCCCCCACGATGCAGCGTCACATCCGGGCCGAGGTCGATCTCGCCGGGTGGCTGACCAGGTCGGTCGAGCGTGACTTCTCCGTCTTCTATCAGCCGATCGTCGCAGTCGGCGACCGCCGGGTCGTCGGGTATGAGTCCCTGCTCCGGTGGCACACCGAACTCGGTGTCCTCGCTCCGGACGCGTTTCTCTCTGTGGCCGAAGGAATCTCGCTGCTGGCGCCCATCGGACGGCATGCGATAGGCGAGGCCATCCGGGATCTGTCGGGTGAGATCACCCGGAAAGTCGGCGCGACGACGTTCGTCTCGCTCAACCTGTCCGGCCAGCAGCTGTGGGACGACGGGCTCGTCTCCTACGTCGCCGGTCTGATCGACGGACATGGCGTGGACCCGTCGAGGGTGTGGGTCGAGGTGCGCGAGGATCAGGCGATCCGGGTGGACACATCCGCCTCGCGGGCGATCGACGCACTGCACGATCTCGGCTGCACGATCTGCATCGACGACCTGGGCGCCGGGTTTTCGGCGCTCCGTTACGTCCGGGACCTCCCGGTGGATGTGCTGAAGGTCGACCGGACCCTCATCGCGCAACTGGCCGACAGCTCCCCGGACCGCGCCGTTGTCCGGGCGATCGGCGAGATGGCCGCGGCCACCGGGGTGAAGATGGTGGCCGAGGGCATCGAGTCCGAAGAGGTGCTCCCGATACTGGAGGAGTTCGGCTTCGACTATGCCCAGGGCTAC
The DNA here is from genome assembly GCF_001418765.1 of Gordonia sp. HS-NH1. Classification (NCBI taxonomy): domain Bacteria; kingdom Bacillati; phylum Actinomycetota; class Actinomycetes; order Mycobacteriales; family Gordoniaceae; genus Gordonia; species Gordonia sp. HS-NH1. The sequence goes on along the minus strand of NZ_LIYC01000007.1, from coordinate 19,358 downwards.
CTGTTCGGTCGGCCCGCGCCCCTCGCGGACCTGTTCGGATCTGCTTCCTGAGGGTCGCTCCCGGCCGGAATGCGTTGTGAGCGAGCCGCACCGCACCCTGAGGTGTGAGGAGCGATGGCTCGCTTCGCTCACACCTCAAGGGGGAAGGGATCACCCGCGTTCAGCGGGCGGCGGTCACGTGACCGTCCCGGTCTCGATCGCTTGTGGCCGGCCGGAACTCTCCACCTCGATCCGCCGCGGCTTGGCCTTCTCGGCGACCGGGATCGTCACGGTGAGGACGCCGTTGTCGTAGCGCGCCGAGATCGCCGAGCTGTCGATGGCGTCGCCGAGAGTCAGCTGGCGGCGGTAGGTTCCGGAGAATCGTTCGCTGGTCAGCCACTGCACGCCGTCGTCGGATGGCGTACTCCGCTGGGCGGACAACGTCAGGACGCCGTTGTCGACACTCACGTCGATGGAGCCGGGATCGGCGCCCGGCAGATCCGCGACGAGCAGATAGTGATCCTCGACCTTGTACAGGTCCAGAGGCATGAAACGGGGAGTGCGGGCGGTTCCGGCCGCTGAACCGGTCATCATGCCTCGGGTCCAGGCATCCATGTCGGAAAAGGGATCGAAACGAAGCACAGCAGTTCACCTCCTGTTCTACAAGGCTGCTCGCCACCCGTCAGACGAGCAGTTCATCGCTGTACTGCCAACGAAGATAGCACCGGATCCCGGGCTCGTCTAGCACTCCAGGGGTGAGAGTGCCAGAAAATTTCAGACCGCGGAAACGACACCGCCCGGCCGCGAGTTCGACTGTGCCGGTAGTGGTCCCGGAATGGCAGGGACAACCCGGAGCGGGGTCGAACGGCGCGGTCGGGCATCGTCGGATGAGGGTTTGATCAGTCCGTGAGCTCGGTGGCGTCGATGGTGAAGCCGGCATTGCGCAGGCGGTCGACGAGGGCGTCGCCCATCGCCACCGCCGTGGTCAGGACCCCGGAGCGTTTGGGGAGCCGGTCGCGGTCGAGGGCCAATGCCAATGCGCTCTCGGCGAGCATCACCGCGGTGGCCTTGTATCCGGGGTCGCCCTGGGCGCGCATCCGGGCCCGGTAACGACGGCCGGTGGTGGTCCGCGTGAATGTGTCGACCACGAAATATCCGCTGTCACGGGCCTTTTCGCTCGGTCCGTCACCGGGTTTCGGCAGCACGCGGTCGAGGACCCGACGCGTGGGGCCGAAGCTCATCGCCCCCATGAACGCGCCGGTGCCGACCGCGACCGCGCCGGCGAGCAGGGTCGACACCGCGGGGACGCTGCCCACGCTCATTGTCTCCGCGTAGTGGAAGTTCTTGCCATAGGCGTTGTCCAGCAACGCATTCGACCGTCGGACGATCCGGGTGTTGTGCGCGGCCATGAAGAAGGGGGCGAGCGTGCCGCGCAGCGACGGGTCGACCTTCTTGGCGTTGATGATGGACAGGTCGCTCGGTTCGTCGGACAGGCTGACCCGCGGCACGTCGCCCGGGCCGCTCGACAATGCCTGCGGGTTGAGCATGAGCCGCCGCGACTGCGCGTTACGTGCCTCCTCGGCGATGACCCGCATGGAGTCGATCGTGCCGCCGGAGATCCCGCCGCGCATCGACGCCACCACGAGGGTGGTGTCGGTCATCTCGCCGGCGGCGTCGTCGGAGACCTTCTTGTACAGCGCGTAGGTGGTGATGTCGGACGGTACGGAGTCGAAGCCGCAGGAGTGGACGATGCGTGCCCCGGAGGCGGCGGCGACCTCGTGGACCTTGTCGATGGAGTAGCGGACGAACGGGACCTCGCCGGTCAGATCGACGTAGTCGGTGCCGGCGGTGGCCGCCGCCACCACGAGGGCCTCGCCGTACTTGAGGTAGGGACCCACGGTGGTGCAGACGACCTGGGTGCGCGCGACCATGGCGTCGAGCGCCGCGGGCGACTCCGCGTCGGCGATGATCAGCGGCCAGTCGTGCGCTCGCAGCGGCAGTCGTTTGCGGGCGTCGGTCAGCTTCGACTCGTTGCGTCCCGCGAGTGCGATCTTCGTGCCGATGGGCGCGTGATCGGCCAGATACCGCGCCGTGAGTTCACCGACGAAGCCGGTGGCGCCGTAGACCACGACGTCGAATTCGCGACCGTGCCCGGTGGATCGGTTGTCGGGAGTGGATGTGCTGTCGATGTTCGATTCCCCGCTCATCTCCCCGACTTTACGTGGGACGCGGGTCACACGTAACCGCCGACCGGTCCGGAACGCTCACGGCGAACGCCGCGCGGCGAGACGGGCCGCGAAGGGCGCCACGAACAGCATGAGCAGCACGCGCAGGATCTGGGCGGCGACGACGAAGGCGACGTTCCCGCCGGCCCCGGTGGCGGCGGCGAGCACCGCGTAGATGCCGCCCGGTGTCGTCGCCAGATAGCAGTCGAACATCGACTCGCCGGTCCATGCCGAGAGCACCACGCCCAGAAGTGCGCAGCCGGCCCCGATGGCGAGGATCAGCACCAGCGCGAGGGGCAGGACGCGGCCGATCGCACGCAGGCGCGGCATCGTGAAACCCAGACCCGCCTGCCATCCGATCACCGCGTAGGCGACGGCGAGCAGGGCGGGGGAGACCTCCGCGGGACCGGCGATCCCGGTCAGCTCGGCCACGGTCGCCAGCGCCAGCGGACCGAGCAGACCGGCGGCGGGCATGCGCAGCAACCGGCCGAGCGGAATCCCCACGCCGAGGCACACCGCGAGCAGCAGCAGGCCCCAGGCCTGACCCTGCAGGCTTTCCGCCGACCACGCGTCGGCGCCCGGCGTGACCGCGTCGCCGTCGGCGCCGAACACAAGGGAGGCGACCAGCGGGATGGTGACGGTCACCAGCGCGACGCGCAGGTACTGGATGACCGCGACCATCCGCTCGTCGCCGCCGAATTCGCGGGTCAGCGCCACCAGTCCGGACGCCCCGCCGGCGACGAGCGCCAGGGAGCCGGTCAGCGGATCGACGTCGCGGCGCAGTCCGAGAAGGGCGCCGCATGCGATGGAGATGACGAGCGTGCCCAGACCGATGACGAGGACCGGGAACCACGACGATCCGAGGCCGCTGATCGTCTCCGGCTCGGCCATCGTGCCGATGAAGACCCCGAGGACGCCTTGCGACGCCACGAACGCCCACCGCGGGACGATCGGGTCGTCGGAGTCGTCGGAACCGGAATGCGTCGGTCCGGGTGCCCGGCCGGCGATCGCGAGGGCACCTGCGACCACGAGGCCTGCGAACAGGGCCGCGGCGTCGACGTCGAACACCTCGAGCACCAGCGTCGCGACCGCGGTGAGGAGTACCAGCACTGTCCAGCGACGCACTGGGTCCACCCTAGGCCCGCCGCCGGGAGCGGGGCGAATCGAGCGGGTCGAAGCTCAGGCGGGTCGGGCGGTCCCGAGGCTCAACGCGCCGAACGGCTTCGGGACGCCCGGCTGATAGAACTCGTCGACGGGTCCGAGTGTGAAGCCGGCGGCGGTCAGTTCGGCTCGCACGTCGCGGGTGAGATGGCAGCCGCCCGCGACGCGCTTCTGGATCGGCTCGAGTCGCCGCTGCCATCGGCGGACGCGGGAGTCCGGTGCGCGGCCGTGTTCGAGGAATGCAAGCCGGCCGTCGGGGCGCAACACGCGTCGGAGCTCGCCGAGCGCCGCCCTCACATCGGGGATTGTGCACAGGGTGAAGGTGGTGAGTGCGGAGTCGAAGGAGTCGTCGTCGAAGGGGAGTCGTTGGCCGTCGAGCCCGGCGCGTTCGATGGGCACCGGTGAGGCGGCGACGCGTTCGGCGGCCATCGACCAGCCGACCGCGGACGGTTCGACCGCCGCGACCTCGCTGAGCGCGACCGGGTAGACGCCGACGTTGAGGCCCGAACCGAATCCGATCTCGACCATCCGGCCGGACAACGGGGCGCAGGCCCGCGCTCGCAGCGGTGTCAATGCGGCCATGCCGCAGGTGCGTTCGATGAGGTGCGGCAGGACTCGGTCGTCGTAAAAGCCCACGTGACGAGGGTAACGCCGCTCCCCGCCGCGATGTCGGGACTCGGGAGTACCCAGTGGTGCGTCCCAGAGACAGGCGACAGGTCGGCCACCTCTCTCTGAGACCCACCACTACGCTTGTGGGATGAACCGACCGGCCCAGAACGCCCCGGGGCCCAACCCGTCCACGCTGCAGGCCCGGGTCATCGTCGACGAGATGATCCGCGGCGGTGTCCGCGAGGCCGTCCTGTGCCCGGGATCGCGCAATGCGCCGCTCGCCTTCGCTCTGCACGCCGCCGATGCCACCGGACGTCTCCGTCTGCATGTGCGGATCGACGAGCGGTCGGCGGGGTATCTGGCGCTCGGGCTCGCGGTGTCGTCGGGGCAGCCCGTGCCCATCGTGATGACCAGCGGCACCGCCGTCGCGAACATGGGACCGGCCGTCTTCGAGGCGAACTACGCGCGGGTGCCGCTCGTCGTCGTCAGTGCCAACCGTCCCTATGAGCTCCTCGGCTCCGGCGCCAATCAGACCGTCGAACAGTTCGGCATCTTCGGGACCCAGGTGCGCGCGGCGATCAGTCTCGGTCTCGCCGAACAGGATCTCGACACCAACAGTCAGTGGCGGTCGGCGGTCGGCCGCGTGCTGGCCGCCGCGCGTGGCGCCCGTACCGGCAACGCCGGCCCGGTGCAGTTCGACATCCCGCTGCGCGAACCGCTGGTCCCCGACCCGGACGAGCTCGTCGGCGCCGACCCGACGAGCGACCTCGGCGCCTTCTCCGGCCGGCCCGGGGGACTGCCCTGGACGCAGGCGCCCGTCGGCCGACTCGATGTCCCGCTGCCCATCGACCTGTCCCTGGACACCGTGGTCGTGTCGGGGCACGGATCGGGCGTCCATCCGGGTCTGGCGGGGGTCCCGACGGTCGCCGAGCCGACGGCTCCGCGTGCGACGACGCCGCTGCATCCGCTTGCCCTCGGCTCGGTGCGGCCCCAGCAGGCGATCATCTGCGGCCGGCCGACGCTGCATCGCGGGGTGTCCCGCCTGCTCGCCGACCCCGAGGTCCGGGTCTACGCACTGACCACCGGGCCGCGCTGGCCGGACGTCTCCGGCAACGTCTACGCGACCGGGACGCGCATCGAGGTCGTCGGCGAACCGCGTGAGGACTGGCTCAAGGAGTGCGCGGCGGTCCAGGAACGCGTGGCGTTCGCCGTGACCGCCGAACTCGACGAACCGGGGCCGGCGACCGGACTCCACGTCGCACGTGCGGTCGGCGACGCCATGGCCGCGGGTGACCAACTCGTCGTCGGGGCCAGCAACCCGATCCGCGACATCGCCCTGGCCGGTCGGATCGCCGACGGCGTGCGGGTCCTGTCCAACCGCGGCGTCGCGGGTATCGACGGCACCAACTCGACGGCGATCGGTGCCGCGATGGCGCTCGACCGGGACCGGGCCGGCGCGCGGACCATCGCGCTGATGGGTGACCTGACGTTCGTGCACGACGCGACCGGTCTGGTCGTCGGACCCGGGGAGCCGCGCCCGTCGTCGCTGCGGATCGTGGTCGCCAACGACGACGGCGGCGGCATCTTCGGCCTGCTGGAACAGGGCGATCCGCGGTACAACACCGGGGTCTACGCGGGAGCATACGAACGGGTCTTCGGCACACCTCACCGCACCGACATCGCGTCGATGTGCGCGGGTTTCCACATCCCGCATCGGCGGGTCACCGTCGGCGAACTGGGTACGGTGCTGGCGCAGGACCCGGTGTCGGGCGGTATCGAGGTCGTCGAGGTCGCCACCGACCGGGAGCGGCTGCGAGCCGTGCACGCGGCGATCGCGGCACGTCTGCGGTGACGCGGCGGCGGTGACACGGCAGCGGTGGTCGGGGCCCGAACCGCCCGATCGATGCCCGCTAGGCTGAACGGCATGAATCCGGTGATCCAGCGACGCGTGCAGCTCGGTCTGCTCGTCGTCGGCGTCACGGTCACCTTCATGGCGCTGACCCTGATCGCCGGGTGCTTCAAGAACGACTCGACGATCGAGGCGAGCAAGGCGACCGTGATGGCCGAGGTCGTCTCGGTGGACAGCCTGCATGCCGCGGTGAACTTTCAGACGCCCGACGGATCGTTCCACAGCCCGCGCTTCGGGTTGCTGTATCCGACGGAGTTGAGCGAGGGGCAGCGCATCAGCGTGGACTACGCGGTCTACAACCCCGATCTCGCACGCCCGACCGGTCGCACCGCGGTGCTGTCGATCATCCCGGCCCTGTCCGTGGTGGTCGGGGCGTGGCTGGTCGTCGGCCTGCTGATGGTCGGGGTCGCGGAGTTCAGCCGGCGCTGGGCCAGACGCGACGCGACGGACGAGCCGGATGCCGTTGCGGCCGAAGGAGACACGGCCGAGCGCGACGAGACGGTCAGCCCGGGATCACCCTGAGGGTTTCGCCGGTGACGACGATCGCCTCGTCGTCACGCAGGAACTGCAGCCGGTGGCCGGCACCGAATCGTCTCCGCGTCGCCTCGACCGGGCCGCGACCCCCGACCGTGCCCTCCGCGTGCGGGATCACCGTGACCCCGACGAGCCCGAGACCTTCGGTCGACGTCAGGGGAGCTGTTTCGGCGGGATCGTCGAGAAGTGCCAGCGGCGCGATGTCAGGGCCCACCACCGCGGCGCCGGCACTGACCCCGATGTAGGGCAGGCCGGCTCGTACCGCGTCGACGAGCACACGGTCGGCGCCGGCCGTCCGCAGCGCGCCGAGCAGGTGGAAGGTGTTGCCGCCGGCGACGAAGACGGCATCGACCTCCCCGAGTCGCCGGGCGAAGGCAGTCGTGCCGGATGTTTCCGGGTCGAGCTCGGTCACCTCGTATCCCTGCTGACTTAGCGTGTCCCGCTCGAGGTCGAGCCACGCGTGATCGGGATAGATCGACGACGCGGTGGGCAGGTAGCCGATGCGGCAGCCCGGCCCGGTGAGCGGCGTGAGGAACCCCGGCACGGGGGTGAGCCAGCGGCTCAGCAGCAGCAGGTGGGTGTCGGCCACCTCTCCACTGTGCCCTGATGCGCGGGCAAGGAGGTGTTCACCCCGAATTGGGCGGGCCGACACGTCCTGGAGTGCGGGCCGGTCACGTCCACGGTCGACCATCGTGCTCATGCGCGTCGCGATCGTCGCCGAGAGCTTCCTGCCCCAGATGAACGGGGTGGTCAACTCCGTCCTCCGGGTTGTCGACCATCTCGAGTCCACCGGGTACACCGCCGTCGTCATCGCACCCGACACCCCGCGCGGCGAGCCGGGCGGGCCGCGGCTGGTCGGCCGCCGGACCCCGGTGCACCTGCTGCCGGCCGTGCAGGTGCCGCGGGTGACCTCGCTTCCGGTGGGAGTGCCGTCGCCGCTGCTGTACCGCACCCTGCGCGACTTCGAACCGGACGTGGTGCACCTGGCGTCGCCGTTCGTGGTGGGTGCCGCCGGCGCGCTCGCCGCCCGAGCGCTCGGCGTGCCCGTGGTGGCCGTGTTCCAGACCGATGTCGCCGGATTCGCCGCGTCCTACCGGCTGGGTGCGGTGGAGAAGCTCGCGTGGCGATACACGCGCCGGTTGCACGAGATGTGCGACCTCACCCTCGCGCCGTCGACGGCGACGTTGGAGGTACTCGCCGCACACGGCGTGCCGCGGCTCGCGCGGTGGGGCCGCGGGGTGGATGTGGGGCTCTTCTCGCCGGACAAGCGCGACGCGTCGCTGCGCGTCGAGTGGCTGGGGTCGAGAGCACACGACGACGCCCTGATCGTCGGGTTCGTGGGACGGCTCGCTCCGGAGAAGCACGTGGAGCGGCTCGCCGGGCTGTCCGGGAACCCGCGAGTCCAGCTGGTGATCGTCGGCGACGGTCCCGAGCGGGACCGGCTCGAACGTGTCATGCCCGATGCGGTGTTCACCGGTGAACTGCGCGGTGAGGCCCTGGCGCGCGCGTATGCCGGCTTCGACGTGTTCGTGCACGCGGGCGAACACGAGACGTTCTGCCAGGCCATCCAGGAGGCGATGGCCAGCGGGCTGCCGGTGATCGGTCCCGACGCGGGCGGCCCGCGCGACCTGGTCTCGGCCTTCCGGACCGGATACCTGCTGGAGGTCGCGAGCTTCGCCGACACGCTCCCCTCGATCGTCGAGTCACTGCACGACGAGTCGGTGCGAGCGGCCTTCGGCCGCGCGGCGGTGCAGGCCGTGCGCGCCCGCACGTGGCCGTCGGTGTGCGCGGAGCTGGTGAACCACTACGCCGCCGTGACCGGTGGTGGGGTCGTGACCGAGGTGGGGCGGCCGGCCTGAGGTGCGGGGGCCGCTCCTTCGGCGACGAACCTCACGGCAGTCCGACCCGCGCCGCCCGGTAGCGTGATCGGCATGTCATCGACGGGCGCGACACCACCGGAACGAGCGAGTCTGGGCCGGGCGAGCCTGGCGAAGGACCCGGCCGAGGTCGCGGCGATGTTCGACGGCGTCGCTCGGCGCTACGACCTCACCAACACGGTCCTGTCATTCGGTCGGGATCGTGGCTGGCGCAAGAAGACCCGTCGGGCACTCGACCTGCACCCGGGCGACGTCGTCCTGGACCTCGCGGCCGGTACCGCGGTGTCGACCGTCGAGCTGGCGTCGTCGGGTGCGCACTGCATCGCCGCCGACTTCTCGCTCGGCATGCTCAAGGCCGGGGCGCACCGGGCCGTGCCGAAGGTCGCCGCTGACGCCCTGTCGCTCCCGTTCGCCGACGATTCCTTCGACGCCGCGACCATCTCGTTCGGCCTGCGCAACGTCAACGACGTGCCGACCGCACTCGCCGAACTCCGACGAGTGCTGAAACCCGGTGGGCGGCTGGTGATCTGCGAATTCTCGACGCCGACGCTGAAGCCGTTCCGGACGGTGTACATGGAGTACCTGATGAAGGCGCTACCCGCGGTCGCGACGAAGGTGTCGAGCAGCCCGGCCGCGTATGTCTATCTCGCCGAGTCGATCCGGGCCTGGCCGGATCAGTTCGCCCTCGGCGACCTGATCCGCGACGCCGGGTTCTCCGGGGTGCGGTGGGAGAACATGACCGGTGGTATCGCCGCGATCCACTCGGCGCGGGCCTAGGAGTTCGCGGCCCGCGGTGTCCCGACGCCGGGAACGGTGTCGTGCGACACCGGGCACCCCGGCGCGAAGGTGCCGAGGTCGTCGATGCGGAAACCCTTGGGGTAGCTGCGAACCTGCTTCGTCTGCCGTCCGAAGAGCGGTTCTGTCCGCGGCGGTGCGAAGAACCGGATGGCGAGTCCACGAGCCTTGAGTCCGCCGCGGACCAGCACCCGCTCGACCGCGGTCGGTTTCGGATAGCCGAATGCGTCGAGGAGCCGATCGTCCATGAGCGCGAACGACATCCGGCGCACCACCGCACGCGGCAGCAGCTTGTACGGCATGAACGTGCCCAGCAGATCCAGGGTGGCGTCGGCGACGGCGAGCGAGTCGGGACTGAAGGCGAAATGGGCGGTCTCGTACTCGTCGTAGAACTTCTTGAAATCGTCGTAGGTCTCGGGGATGTCCTCGATGCCCATCACCTGGCCGAGCCGGCGGTAGTAGTTGGTGAGACCGAGGATCTCGTGGTTGGTCAGTGAGCGCCATTCGTAGGCGTTCACCCACTCCACCGGGCAGACGACGAAGGTGGCGAGCACGTAGCGGAAGTCGTCGTTCGGGATGTCGTACATGCCGTGCATCTGGTTGATGCGGCGGATGCCCGCCCGCCCGGCCGGGCTGTCGACCCCGTGCTCGATCGGGGCGTCGAGCAGCAGCACCGTGTCGTCGTAGCGCTTCTGCGTCGACTCCGTGAACTGACCGGTCTTGTAGAGGAGGTCGCCGATCGACGGCACCGCGTACGTCCGGAACAGGGCGAAGCTCAAGGCCTGCGTGATGCCCCACGGGAACTCTCGCGTGGCGAGGGCGCGCGCGACGGCGGTGGGGTCTCCGACCGCATCCATGTGGTCGATCTCGCCGCGCAGGTGATAGCGCTGTGCCAGCCGGTTCTGGAGGGCGTGCTTGGCTCGGGTGGCGAGAGTGGATGCGGCGGACATCGTGCATCTCCTGGGTCGACGGGTGGCCTGATTGTGTCACAGGTGTGGCGGCGACCACACCGGTTGGAACACTACAGCCCTGCCGTCTCAATGCGCCAGACGACGGTGTCGACGGCCGGACCTCAGGAGAACGGCGGACGCGGGTCGATCTGCCGGGAGACGCGTCCGGCGGTGCGCCAGGCACGGGCGACGAGGTCGGCGTCCTCGGCGGTGATCAGGTTGCCCATCACCCGCACGACCATGGACATCAGGTGCGGGGACCGGATGCCGGGACGTCCCAGCGTGGGGACGGTCTTCGGCATGGTGAGCAGGCCGGCGAGGCGGCGGGCGGCGGAGAACGCGAGCCCGTAGTGCTCCACCAGGACATCACGCCACCGGTCCGTGTAGTCGTCGGTGCCGAGGAGTTCGACGGCGAGCCTCGCGGTCTCCAGGGCGTAGTCGATGCCCTCGCCGTTGAGCGGATTGACGCATGCCGCGGCGTCGCCGATCAGCATCCAGTTCCGGCCGGCGACGCCGGACACCGCACCGCCCATCGGCAGCAGGGCCGAGGTGATGCGGACGGGCGGGCCGTCGAGTGCCCACTCATCGTGCACCATCGCGGCATAGTGCTCGAGGATCGGCCGAAGCGCCATGTGCGCCGGCCGTTTCGACGTGGCGAGCGCGCCGACGCCGACGTTGACCTGGCCGCCGCCCGCCGCGCCGAGGGGGAAGACCCAGCCGTACCCCGGCAGCAGTCCGCCGTCGGGTCCGCGGAGCTCGAGGTGGGACCCCATCCAGTGCGCATCGGCGCGCGCGGAGGGTGCGTATGCGCGTGCGGCCACACCGTAGGCGGTGTCTCGATGCCATTGCCGCCCAAGCATTTTGCCGACTCCCGACCGGACCCCGTCGGCGACGACGAGGTCGGTCACCCGCATCGTGTGCGAGCCCGTGGGGGTCGCGAAGGTCACCGCACCCACCCGGTCGCCATCCATTTCGACGTCAACAGCCTTGACGCCCTGCATCATTCGTGCTCCGGCCGACACCGCGTGGGCGCGGATGGCCTCGTCGAACTCGGTTCGTGCCACCGCGCTCCCGTACGACGGGAAACGGCCGGACGGCCACCGGACCTGTTGGCGGGCACCCCAACCGTTGAGCAGGAGTCCGTCGATGCGCGGACGGTCGGCGAGCAGCGCGCCCAACCCGAGCGCGTCGAGTTCGGCGACGGCGCGCGGCGTGAGTCCGTCACCACACGTCTTGTCGCGCGGGAACACCGCGGCGTCGGCGAGGACCACGTCCCGGCCGGCGGCGACGGCATGGGCGGCCGCCGCGGATCCACCCGGTCCGGCGCCGACGACGAGGACGTCGGCGGAATCGGGGAAAAGAGGGGTCGTGTCCGTGCTCACCCGACCAGTATGTCCGGACCCCCGACGGGTTAGGCTCAGCAGCAGGTGGGGTTGACGCGGCGATCGCGTGTCGCACCGACGAGAATTGCCGGATCAGACGAGATGGGGCCGCGTTTCCGTGAAGTCCACATTCGCCGGGGTTGACCTGGTGTCGGATGAGTTCGCCGATACGGTGCGCTCCTCGCTACAGCGGGTCGAGGATCTACTCCTCGCCGAGCTCTCGTCGGGCGACGAGGTCATGACGGAGGCGGCGACCCACCTCGCGAAGGCCGGCGGAAAGCGATTCCGGCCGATGTTCGCGATCCTGGCCGCCCAGTTCGGTCCGCGCCCGGACTCCGACGACGTCATCACCTCGGCGACGGTGGTGGAGATGATCCACCTCGCCACCCTCTACCACGACGACGTCATGGACGAGGCCGCCATGCGGCGCGGTGCGGCGAGCGCCAACGCTCGATGGACGAACAGCGTGGCCATCCTCTCCGGTGACTTCCTGTTCGCGCGCGCCTCGCGACTCGTCTCGACGCTGGGTCCCGAAGCGGTACGCATCATCGCCGAGACCTTCGCCGAACTCGTCACCGGTCAGATGCGGGAGACGGTCGGCGTCAAGCCCGGCGCCGACCCCGTCGAGCACTATCTGCGGGTCGTCTGGGAGAAGACCGGGTCGCTGATCGCCGCCGCCGCCCGTTTCGGGGCCATGGCCTCGGGGGCGACCGCCGACGACATCGAGCGGCTCTCGCGCATCGGCGACATCGTCGGCGTCGCCTTCCAGGTGTCCGACGACATCATCGACATCAGCTCGGTGTCGGTGGAGTCGGGCAAGACGCCGGGAACCGACCTCCGCGAAGGCGTGCACACGCTGCCGGTGCTCTACGCCGTCGCCGGGGACGACGCGACGTCGGCCCGGTTACGCGAGCTCCTCGTCGCCGCCGACGGCACGGCCAGGCCGCTCACCGACGACGCCGAGGTCGCCGAGGCGATCGAGATGCTCGGCTCGTCGGCGGGTATGACCGCTGCCCGGGCCAAGTTGCAGGAGTTCGCCGACGAGGCGCACGGGATGCTGGCCGAGCTTCCCGAGTCGCCGGCCCACCGGGCCCTGGCGTCGCTCGTGGATTACACGATCGAACGCGTCGGCTGAGGGGGTTTCGACTCCGCTCAACCGGCAGGGGACTCCGCTCAACCGGCAGGGGACTCCGCTCAACCGGCGGAGCGGTCGTCGCGGGCCATCTCCTGCAGCCTGCGGATGCGTTCCGCGGTCGGCGGGTGGGTGGCGAACATCCGGGCCATCCGATCGGTGGCGCGGAACGGGCTCTCGATCATCAGATGTGACTGAGCCGCGATGTCGGGTTGCGGCGGCAGCGGCGCGGCCTGCACGCCGCCGGAGATCTTCGCGAGCGCCGAGGCGAGCGCGAGCGGGTCCCCGGTGAGTTCTGCGCCGGACTGGTCGGCCTGGAACTCGCGCGACCGGGAGACCGCCAGCTTCACCAGGGTCGCCGCGATCGGTCCCAGCACGGCGATCAGCAGCATCGCCAGCGGGTTGGGCGCGTTGTCGCGGCCGCCGAAGGCGCCCATGAACATCGCGAAGTTGGCGAGGCCGCTGATGACCGCCGCCATCGCACCGGCGATCGAGCTGATGAGGATGTCGCGGTTGTACACGTGCGACAGCTCGTGGCCCAGCACGGCCCGCAGCTCACGCTCGTCGAGCAGGTGCAGGATGCCGGTCGTGCAGCACACCGCGGCGTTCTTGGGGTTGCGGCCCGTGGCGAACGCGTTGGGTGACTCGGTGGGGGAGATGTAGAGCGCGGGCATCGGCTGGTGCGCCGTCGTCGCCAGTTCACGTACGATCCGGTACATGACCGGCGCCTGCAGTTCGGTCACCGGCTGCGCGTGCATCGCCTTCAGCGACATCTTCGCGCTGTTGAAGTAGACGTAGGCGTTCATGCCGACGGCGACGACCACCGATCCCCACAGGATCAGCGGGCTCTGGAACAGCGCGCCGATGCCGACGATGATCGCCGACATCAGGCCCAGCAGAGCCGCCGTCTTCAATCCGTTGAGATGCATCGGGTCCTCGTCTGTCCGGCGCCGCGGGTCTCGGTGTCCTCGGGCCGGTCCAGGCGAACCCGGACGGCCGAGGAGTGCTGGCGCCTTCATCCGGTCAAACGACGCAGAACCCGAATCGGTTTCCGCATGCCGATGTCGGTGCGGGCGCGGTGGCGGCGGTCAGCGGTAGTTGACGAACTGCAGGGCGATACCGAAGTCCTCGCCCTTGAGCAGCGCGATGACGGCCTGCAGGTCGTCGCGCTTCTTGCTCGACACGCGCAGCTCGTCGCCCTGGATCTGTGCCTTGACGCCCTTGGGTCCCTCGTCGCGGATCTTCTTGGAGATCTTCTTGGCGTGCTCGGAGTCGATGCCCTGCACCAGGGTGCCGGTGATCTTGAAGGTCTTGCCGGAGCCGACGACCTCGCCGGCGTCGAACGCCTTCAGGGAGATGTCGCGACGGATCAGCTTCTCCTTGAACACCTCGAGGCCTGCCTGAGCGCGCTCCTCGGCGTCGGAGGTGATCACGATGTTCTCCTCGCCGGACCACTCGATGCCGGTGTTGGTGCCCCGGAAGTCGTACCGCTGGGACAACTCCTTGGCAGCCTGGTTGAGGGCGTTGTCGACCTCCTGGCGGTCGATCTTGCTCACCACGTCGAACGATGAATCAGCCATGTCCGACAGGGTATGTCATGGCGATCGGAGTGGAGTTGACCAGCCGGTTTGCGCGCGGACGTGGTGTTCGTTGTATTCTTCACGGCGTTGTTCGAACGGCTGTCGCGACGGCCTGGGAGAGCGGCACGGCAGGTTGCCCGAGCGGCCAAAGGGAGCGGATTGTAAATCCGTCGCGCAAGCTACATAGGTTCGAATCCTATACCTGCCACAGCGTGGTTCATCTTCGCGAAACTGCACTACAGACGGTCTCCGACCAGCGATTTGTCTAGCGCAGACGCGAGTGTGTAACCTCGTTAAGGCTCTCGGGCGCAATTGCCCGGGGCACGCCCCCTTAGCTCAGTCGGCAGAGCGTTTCCATGGTAAGGAAAAGGTCGACGGTTCGATTCCGTCAGGGGGCTCGCTGGACGAGAAGTCCGCGGGGCGGTGTAGCTCAGCTGGTTAGAGCGCACGACTCATAATCGTGAGGTCGAGGGATCGAGTCCCTCCACCGCTACACATCGGGTCCGACCGGAACCGAGCGCAAGGGTCGCAAGCCCTGAGGGAACTTCCGAACCCGACCACGTACCACCCGAAAGAAGGCAATCAAGTGGCCTCCTCAACAGATGTTCGCCCCAAGATCACCTTGGCCTGCGAGGTGTGCAAGCACCGTAACTACATCACCAAGAAGAACCGCCGCAACGATCCCGATCGCCTCGAGATCAAGAAGTTCTGCCCGAACTGCGGCAAGCATCAGGCGCACAAGGAATCGCGCTGACGCTGTCGTCGGCCTTTTCGAAGTACATCCAGCAGCGGGTCGCCTCTCGGAGAGGCGGCCCGTCTTGCTGTGTCGGGCCCGAAGGGAGTAGTGCTCAATGTCACAGGTGAACGAAGCCGAGATCCAGGATCGTGCGGACGAGGCGTCGAACGGTGGTGCGAAGCCGACCCCCGAGGAGATCGCCGCCCACACCCAGAGCCTCGTCGGCTTCCACTACACCGTCGACGACTACTACGAGATCGGCCGCGAGGAGATCCGTAAGCACGCGATGGCCGTGCAGGATGCGCACCCGACCCACTGGAGCGAGGAGGGCGCACGGGCCTTCGGTCACGACCGCCTGATCGCCGCGCCCACCTATGTGTCCGTGCTGGGGATCATCGCCCAGCGCAAGCTCTTCTCCGACGTCATCACCGGCTACGACATGTGGCAGATCATGCAGACCGATCAGCGGCTGATCTACCACCAGCCGATGAAGGTCGGTGACCGCCTGATCTGCGACGTCTCCCTCGAGTCGTTCCGTCACGTCAGCAGTCCCGAGATGATCGACCTGATGGTCACCAAGAACGTCATCTGGAACCAGCACGACGAGCCGGTCATGACGACCTGGACGTCGCTGGCCGCGCGCCCCGGCATGGACGTCGACCCCGAGCTGGAGGCGTCCCTCGACCACGTGATGATCAAGGTCGGCGCCATCGGTGAATCCGGGCACACCGTGGAGCCGAAGGCAGGTCGTTACGACCTCCCCGATCCGACGCAGTCGCCCGGCGCCTTCGGTGCCATCGATTTCGACACCCTCGCGGTCGGGCAGGAACTGTCCCCGAAGCGCTATTTGCTGACGCGCGGGAACCTCGCGAACTATGCGGGCGTCGCCGGCGACCCCAACCCGATCCACTTCTCCGACCATGTCGTGAGCGCGGCCGGGATGGACGACGTGGTCGCCCACGGCATGCAGACCATGGGGCTCGGCGCGAGCTTCGTCTCGGAGTTCATCGGTGACCCGGCGGCCTTCTGCGAGTACAACGTGCGCTTCACCAGCCCGGTCTACGTGCCCGCCGACGACAGTGCGGCCGTCGACTTCACGGGCAAGGTCAAGTCGCTCGACCCCGCGACCCGCCGCGGAACCATCGCGATCACCGCCAAGCAGGGCGACCGCCGCATCTTCGGACGCGCGCAGGCGGTCATCCAGTTCAACTGACTGGTCACGGGGCATGCCGACGGCAGGCCGAGGGACCGACGTGTACGGTCGTCGAGGGGTTGGAGACGAGCCCGTTTTGGGTCCACCGCCCCGGTGATCTACACTGAAGTGTCTGATTGATTCAGGCTTGCGCGCTACCCATAGGGTGGCGCGTTGGTTTTGTCGGCGACGAATCGCCGGCAGGTCGTGAGGCCGGGTCGATGAGACGGCAACGCCGACCACTCCGGTGGAGGGCGTCGCAAAGGGGCGTAGCTCAATTGGCAGAGCAGCGGTCTCCAAAACCGCAGGTTGCAGGTTCAAGTCCTGTCGCCCCTGCCCTGGTGAAGGGCACACGCTGACGAGAGGACCGCGAAGTTGAGCAAGCGAGACCGGGCCGCCCGCGCCAAAGACGCCGCAGAAGGTTCTGCGGCCGATTCGGCTGCGGCTGAGCTCGACGGTCGCGACGAGGCCACCGACGCGGGAACGGGCGACGAGACGTCGACCGGCACCGCCAAGGAGCTGCGTCCGTCCGGTAAACGCTCTGCTCGCGGGCGTCGCTCGTCGGCGGGTGCAAACGACGGTGACACCGACTCCGGTTCGGGGTCCGTTGCCGTCAAGGAACGCAAGACGAAGAAGAAGGCGTCTGCGGGGGAGAGCCGGAATCCGTTCGTTCGGATCTGGCTGTTCCTGACGCAGGTCGTCGCCGAGCTGAAGAAGGTCATCTGGCCTACGCGGCGCGAGATGATCACGTACACGATCGTCGTGCTCGTGTTCGTCATCGTGATGACCGCGTTCATCTCCGGCCTCGACCTCGCCTTCGCCAAGGGCGTTCTCTGGTTGTTCGGCTGACCCACGCGGTGGGCTCGGCCGGCGACGAGGAGTACGACCGCCAGATGAACCATAAGGAGCGTGGGCTGCAGTGAGCACCCCGGAGAACGAACTCGCCTCGACCGATTCCGTCGACGTGGCTGACGCCGAAGTCGACGCGGCCGTGGCCGACGCGGTGGACACCGAGGGTGACGCGATTGCCGACGACACGGTCGTCGAGGGTGACGAGGCCGCGGCCGAGGACACGGTCTCCGAGGACGCCCCCGAGGCAGGTGAGGCCGAGGCGGATGACGCCGAGGCCCCTGGCGAGGAAGCCCCGGCCGAAGAAGCCGAGGTCGATCCGGTCGAGGAACTGCGCAAGCAGCTCCGGCGGGCGCCCGGCGACTGGTACGTGATCCACAGCTACGCCGGTTACGAGAACAAGGTGAAGGCCAACCTCGAGACCCGCGTGCAGAATCTCGATGTCGGTGACTACATCTTCCAGGTCGAGGTGCCGACCGAAGAGGTCACCGAGATCAAGAACGGCCAGCCCAAGAAGGTCAACCGCAAGGTGCTGCCGGGTTACATCCTGGTTCGCATGGAACTCAACGACGAGTCGTGGGGCGCCGTGCGCAACACGCCGGGTGTCACCGGCTTCGTCGGGATGACCAGCAAGCCGTCGCCGCTCTCGCTCAACGAGGTGCTGCAGTTCCTGATGCCGCGCACCGAGGCGAAGAAGCCGGCCTCCTCGCGGGGTTCTGCCGCCGAGGGTGTCGAGGCCGCAGCCGCCGCCGCGTCGAACGTCATCGAGGTCGACTTCGAGGTCGGCGAGTCGGTCACCGTCATGGACGGCCCGTTCGCCACGCTTCCCGCGTCGATCAGCGAGGTCAACGCCGAGCAGCGCAAGGTCAAGGTGCTCGTGTCGATCTTCGGTCGTGAGACGCCGGTCGAGCTCGGGTTCAATCAGGTCGAGAAGATCTGACCCTTCGAGGCTCGCTTCGCTCGCACCTCAGGGGGCGGAGGGGGAGAGCTTCGCTCGCACCTCAGGGAGCGGGAGAAGCAGACAAACACAGACTTTCACGTCTCCAGCGGGCGTGAATTCGCAAGGAAACAAGCAAGGAACAGAAGATGCCTCCCAAGAAGAAGAAGCTCGCCGGGATCATCAAGCTCCAGATCTCGGCAGGCCAGGCCAACCCGGCCCCGCCCGTGGGTCCGGCGCTCGGTCAGCACGGCGTGAACATCATGGAGTTCTGCAAGGCGTACAACGCGGCGACCGAGTCGCAGCGTGGCAACGTCATCCCGGTCGAGATCTTCGTGTACGAAGATCGCTCCTTCGACTTCAAGTTGAAGACCCCGCCGGCTGCGAAGCTCCTCCTCAAGGCCGCCGGGCTGCAGAAGGGCTCCGGCGAGCCCCACACCAACAAGGTCGGCAAGGTGAGCATGGACCAGGTCCGTGAGATCGCCAAGACCAAGGCCGAAGACCTCAATGCCAATGACATCGATCAGGCCGCGAAGATCATCGCCGGCACTGCTCGGTCCATGGGCATCACCGTCGAAGGCTGACACACCCAAGTCATCCCCGTGGGAGGGCCGGCTCGGCCCGCACCACACACCCCGCCGTTCGAGTGCGGAGAAGGAACAGAGCAATGAGCAAGAAGAGCAAGGCCTACGCGGCCGCGGCCGAGAAGGTCGACAAGACCAAGCTGTACAGCCCGCTGGAGGCTGTGGAGCTCGCCAAGGACACGTCGTCGAAGAACACCGACGCGACCGTCGAGGTCGCGATTCGCCTGGGCGTCGACCCCCGTAAGGCAGACCAGATGGTTCGAGGCACCGTCAATCTGCCGCACGGCACGGGTAAGACTGCCCGCGTGATCGTGTTCGCCGCCGGCGACAAGGCCGCCGAGGCCACCGCCGCCGGTGCCGACGAGGTCGGTGCCGAGGACCTGATCGAGCGCATCCAGGGCGGTTGGCTGGACTTCGACGCTGCGATCGCCACCCCGGATCAGATGGCCAAGGTCGGCCGCATCGCGCGTGTCCTCGGACCGCGCGGCCTGATGCCGAACCCGAAGACGGGCACCGTGACCACCGACGTCACCAAGGCCGTCAACGACATCAAGGGCGGCAAGATCAACTTCCGCGTCGACAAGGCAGCCAACCTGCACTTCGTCATCGGCAAGGCCTCGTTCGACCCGGCCAAGCTGGCCGAGAACTACGGCGCCGCCTACGACGAGATCATGCGCGCCAAGCCGTCGGCAGCCAAGGGCCGCTACATCAAGAAGGTCACCGTCTCGACCACCACGGGCCCGGGCATCCCGGTCGACCCGGCGGTCGCCCGCAACTTCGCGGAGGCACCGCAGGCCTGATCTCGCATCAGGCGCACTGACACCCACGAGGGGCCCGGCATTCCGATGCCGGGCCCCTCGTGTTGTGTCTGCGTGGTCCGCTCGCAGCGTTGGGTGGCACTCACGCGTGGTCGGCGAGTATGCGTGT